>NZ_JBHVEE010000273.1:0-4016 GCF_042802415.1 Streptomyces sp. NPDC057486
TCGGCGATGAGCCCCAGCATCAGATCGTCGAGGTGGGCCAGGATCTCCTCGGGCGCCAGGTCGAGATTGGCAAGGGTGCGCACGGCGGTGCGCAGCCGACCCATAGACGCCGCTGCGGTGATGCCGTGTCCGACCACATCACCGATCACCAGGGCGACCCGTGCCCCGGAGAGCGGGATGACGTCGAACCAGTCGCCGCCCACACCTCCGCCCGAGGGCAGATACCGCGTCGCCACCTCGACCGTCGCCTGCGCCGCGATCCGGCGTGGCAGCAGGAAGCGTTGCAATGCCAGCGCGGTATTGCGTTCCCTGGTGAACTGGCGGGCGTTTTCCACACCGAGCGCGGCCCGTCCGACGATCTCGTCGGCCACGAGGAGGTCGTCGTCGTCGAACGCCTCGCGCGGCGCACGACGGAGCAGGGTCGTCATCCCCACCACACTGCCGCGCGCCCTGACCGGGACCAGCATCAGTGCGCACGGGCTGAGGAACGGTGCGGCCGTTCCGAGCAGCGCATCGGTGGCGATCCAGCCTGCGCACCCCTGCGTGGGCACGACTTCTCTGCGAGAGGTCCCGTCGGACAGGCACTGCGCGCCCGGTGAACCCAGCGGGAACTGCACCAGACGCCCGACTGCCGCGATCCCCTCCGGCCCGTCGCCGTCGGTGCCCCTGCGTGCGACCCGCCGCAGCCGTTCGACGCCGGACAACGCTCCGTCAGGGGACTCGCCTTGCAGCACGGAGTCGAAGATATCCACGGTGATCAGATCGGCCAGGTCCGGAACACACACCTCGGCCAGGCCCTCCGCGAGGCTGAAGACGTCGAGGGTCCTGGCCGTCCACGCTCCGGCCTTGCTCAGCAGTGCGAGATACTCCCGGGCACGCCATCGGTCGGTGACGTCGAGAACCATGTAGCAGACCCCCCGCACCGCGCCCGAGTCGTCCTCCAGCCGGAAGAACGACGTGGAGTAGGCGTGTTCGCGGTCGGGTTCGGCTCGCGTACGGCCGTGGTACTCGACGTCGACGGCGGGCCGCCCGGTCGCCAGCACCTCCTGCAGGACCGACTCGATGGCGACCGCGTCGAGCCGTGGCAGCACATCTCCCAGACGCTTGCCCAGGCGTTCCTCTCGGCTCACGCCGCCGAGCTGCTCCAGGGCGTCGTTGATCCAGACGTAGCGCAGGTCGGTGTCCATGAAGGCCATGCCGATCGGGGACCGAGCCAGGAACTGTACCACCAGAGAGTGACCAGACTGCCACTCTCCGCCCTCGGAGGTGCGGTCTCCCCAAGAGCCGGAGGACATGGCGGACGGATCCGGTTCCTGGCCTTGGTCACTGGTTTTCATCGCTGCTTCGCCATGGCCGCTCGTGGCTGATGAGGTTGTCCTCTCCAGCATGGCACCGCAAGCGAGCCTCGGCGTGGGTGCGCCGGGTGCACCGTCCGTGCCGATTACGGGCGTACGCCGGCTGCACGGGCGGGCGCCTCCAGGATCGCCCGGGGCACCATAGGTGCCCAGAGCGAGCTGTACCGTCACAGCAGGCTCTGCGGGTGCCGAATAATCATCCTGCTTGGTCGAGCGGCATGTCGGTACTCGCACCGGGTCCGCCGAGCTACGGGACAAGGTCTCCTGGAAGAAGGCGACCGCCGCACCGCCGACGACCTGCTCGCCCGGGGCAAGGTGTTCGGCGCGCTCGTCATCCCGGAGGACTTCTCCGCCTCCGTGGCCGCACTCGCCGGGCCGCCCCAGCACGAACCGCACCCGCCGACCATCACGGTGCTGACCAACCCCGCGACCGGAAGCTTCGGCTCCGGCATGGCCGCCGAGATCAACCGAAAGGTCGTCGCCAACACCTCCGCGCAGGTGGGCCGCGGGCTCACCCAGGAGCTCGGGCGGCAGTCCGCGCAGCCCTCCGCGTCCGCCCACGCCGGCCGTCCCGCCGCGCCCGGCGCCGCCGCCCAGCTGAAGATCGCCGACCCCGTAAAGGTGAACGTCGAGGAGGGGCACCCGCTCGGCGCCCACAGCGGCCTCGGACTGAGCGCCTTCTTCTACGCCCTCGTCCTGGTCCTCGGCGGCATGCTGGGCGCCAACGTCATCCACACCCAGGTGGACACGGCGCTCGGCTACATGGCCAACGACAAGGGCCCGTTCCGCCTCGTCAAGCCCGCCCAACACATGACGCGGATGCACCACTTCGTGGTCTGCTCGGTGCTCATGGTCGTCCTGTCGATGCTGACCTCCGCGCTCGCGATGGCCGGCGCGGTCGGCGTCGTCGGCATCGACACCTCACATCTGGGCCTGCTATGGATCTTCGGAACATGCGCCACGGCCGCGATGGGGCATCACCGCGCTGGCCCTGCTCGCCGTCTTCGGCACCCCCGGCCCCATCGTCTCCATGCTGGTCCTGATCGGCCTGGCCATCCCGTCGGCCGGCGCCACCATCCCGCTCCAGGCGCTCCCGGACTTCTACCGCCTCCTGGCAGAATTCGAGTCGTTCCGCCAGGTGGTCGACGGCGTCAGGTCCATCCTCTACTTCGGAGCGCGGACCGACGCAGGACTCGGACGCGCTTGGACCATGACCGCCATCGGCTTCGCCGGATCGCTCCTCCTCGGCCTCGTCCTCACCCGTCTCTACGACCGCAGGGGGCTGCACCGCTCGGCCCTCCAGCTGACCGACCCCCAGCCACAGCCCGGGCCGCGGACCGTTCCGACCTGACCGACAAGACACCCCCAGCCATCCGCGGCCGAGTCAAACGCTGATCTCAACAACCGCCCTCACGCGCAAGCCGCCACGAGTGCCTGATCCCCCGCCGACCGGCGGGGGCCGTTGCTGAATGAGCGGCAACCAGTCGTCACAGCAGCCAGGCAGACAGTCCTCGAAATACAGATCCTCGTACGAGGGGCGCGGACCTCGGAAAAGCGGGCGCTCCGGCTCGGCAACCAGACACGCGCAGGAGGGTCTGAGTGCTCTCGTGCGGCCAGTAACCCAGAACCTGAGTGGCTTTATCGACCAGCAGTGACGTCACTTGCCGATGGGCTTGGGAGGTGCCCCGATCCACGGTCGGGCGATGTTGAGTTTGGGAGGCACGGTGGCTCCCGCGAGCGTGGGGGTCGTGTCGCTACTGGTCTCCGGCAGGCTTCTGCCCTCACGCTCTGCCGGTCGTGGCTCTTCTGGATCTTGCCTAGTAGAGCTTGTACCAACCGTTGTCACCAGTCCCCCACGACCGTCGGCCCCGAATCGGAAGGACGGAGAAGGAACCCGGCCCGGGGGCGGCTCGTCACAGGGGCAGTACGGCCTCCACCTTTCACCGCACAGCCTTCGTCACCGCCACCGTCCAGGGGGACCCCATGCGTACACGCGCCGCACGAACCGTCGATCTGCTCGTCGTATTCGCCCTGTTCACTGCCGGAACCGGCGCCATCACCGGTTGCGGCAGCGAGAAGGCCAGAGGCGGCACACAGGTCCGCGACGCCGACCCGGCGCCCGAGTCGAAGGCCCGCGCCCGCCAGGTCGCCGATGCCTGGGACGGCTCCAAGGCCGCGGAGGTGTGGGCCAAGGGCTACTACCCGATGAGCGAGGTGGTCCAGCTGCCCGAGAACGCCTTCCGCAACGGAGACGACAAGCTCGCTTACGGGGCCCGGAACCTCGTCCTGCGCGGCGAGCTCCCCGCCACGTCGCAAAAGGACGGGCAGGTGAAGTGGGAGAGCGGAGGCTCGCTCACGTTGCCCCTGATGGGGGCGCGGGAGGCGTTCGCAACTGTGGCCGACGGCAGCACCGACGAACCACACCTCACCGTGACCGGGGTCAAGCTGGGTGAGATGTCCCTGGCCACCAGCCGTGGCCCGGCGACAGTTCCGGCCTGGTCGTTCGCCCTGGAGGGCTACGACACCCCGCTCAAGCGGGTTGCCCTCAGCCCGTCGAAGCTCCCCGAGGCGCCCATCAAACCGGCCGGGGAAGTACCCACCGACGAACTGGCGCCGCTCGGCCGGATGATCGGGGTGGCTGGGGACGGCCGGACCGTCACA
>NZ_JBHVEE010000274.1:0-4008 GCF_042802415.1 Streptomyces sp. NPDC057486
ACGTAGAGGATCCAGCGGCCGCCGGCCTCCCGGAACGCCTGCTCCTTCGCCATGACCTCCTCGGCGTGGTTCCAGGCGAACAGCAGCGCGTAGTCCGGATAAGGGTCGGAGAACGCCTGCGGCGGGTGCACCGGGATGTGTGTCCCCGGGGTGAGCCTGCCCTGCTTCGAGGGGGTCGAGTCGCACACCAGGGGCACCAGATCGGGGCCTATCCCGCAGTAGTTGAGCACCGTCGAGCTCTTCGCGGTGGCTCCGTAACCGACGATGCGGTGCCCCTCCCGGGTCAGTCGGCGCAGCAGCTCGACCAGTTCGGTCCTTATCGTCGCGACGGTGGCGGTGAACCCGTTCAGGGTTTCCGGCTCGGTCAGCCTCCTGGACCCCTCCTCGGCGAGGAGCTCGGTCACCGCAGCCGTCGGCCCGCGTCGGCCGGTGCGCGCGAGGGTGTAGCGGATCTGGCCGCCGTGCACCGGGAGTCGTTCGACGTCCACCAGGTCGAACCCGGACCGCCGTGCCATGGCGCGGACCGAGCGGGCGGTGAAGTAGTAGAAGTGCTCGTCGTAGATCTGGTCGAAGCTGGTCCGCTCGATGATCTCGCCGAAGTAGGGGTCCTCGAAGACCAGCACTCCGTCCGGCGCCAGCAGGATGTCGGCACCCTCCAGGACGGTGGTGATGTCCGCGACGTCGCACAGGGTGTTGGCGGCGTAGATGATGTCCGCGGGGCCCTCGGCGGTCCGTACCTCCTGCGCGGACGCGGTATCGAAGAAGGAGCAGTGGACCCGTCCGGCACCCTCTCCGGACGGCTCGAACGCCAGCTGCCGCACACCGGCGTCGCGGACGGTGTCCAGGACCACTCCGTCGTTGTAGCCGATCTCGACGAAGAAGGGATCCGTCGCGGTGAGTTCGGTGGACAGGAAGCGGCGGGCCGTCCGCTCGAAGTGCTCATGCATCACCGTCGATCCCGACGAATGGTAGGGGTAGCCCTTGTGAGCCCTGCGGCCCTGCGGGACCTCCTCCAGCAGTTGGACCATCGTGCAGGACCCGCAGACCCCCACGGCGAGACGGAAGCGGAACTCCTCCTCCGTCTCGCCGGGGGAGCGGAACGCCGAGGACAGCGGTTGCCGTCCGAAGTCGAGGAACTCGTGAACCGCTGCACTGCATACCCGACAACGCGACATGAGCGCGGACCTTTCCGGGGCGTGGTGGATTCAGGCGGCGGACGGCTGCCCGGACAGACTGTGCAGGCAGGCGACGAGGCTGCGGGCCTGGATGTTGACGTAGTGGCTGTGCCGCAGCAGATCGACCAACTGGTGGATGGTCATCCAACGGAAGTCGGGATGGCCGGGCTCGGTGTCGTGGTCCGTCTCCACGATCATGTACCGGTTTCGCGCCTGGAAGAAGCGGCCGCCCTCCTCGGAGAGGACGACGTCGTAACGGATCCGCTCGGGCGGTGCGTTCAGCACCTCGTCCAGGAACATCGGACGAGCCGCCGCGGGCAGGTGGTCGAAGTTCGCCGGCGTGCACTGCACGGTGGGGGAGAGCTCGGCCCCGTCCAGGTAGCCGGGCTCGACCAGGGCGTGCACCAGCGCGTGCAGCACTCCGTCGATCCGCTTCACCAGGAAGGCGACCACGCCGGTGTCGTACGGCTTGATCATCGGCTGGGTCCAGTGCTGGACCTCACGGCCGCCGGCCTGTACGTCCACGGCGACGAGGTCGAAGAAGCGCCCGGTCTCGTGGGTGATGGAGTACTCGGTGCGGTGCCAATGCTCCAGCCGGTTGAGCGGCAGCTTCTCGGTGGTCACCTCCGAGCGGCTCCGCACCTCGGTGATCCACTTGAGGATGTCGTCCACCGTATGACGGCTGCCGCCGGCCCCACTGCACGAGCGGACCAGCGCGGAGCCGAACCCCTCGTCGTCGGCCGGGACGGGCACCAGGGGATCGGCACCGGAAAAGGGCAGGCAGGACAGCACCGTACGGGCGTCCATGTTCACGAAGTCGTCCTCCGCGAGGAGTTGGTGCACCTGGCCGAGTGTGAGCCAGCAGAACCCTTCCAGCAGTTCGACGTTCTCGTCCACCTGCACGACCATGTTCCGGTTGCGCTTGCGGTAGAACCACGACCCCTGCTCCGACTGGCGCACGTCCGTGATCAGCCGGTGTCGCTCCGGGGCCCGGAAGTACTCCAGGTAGGGCACCGCACGGCCCCGGTGGACCCGGGTGTAGTTGCTGCGGGTCGCCTGCACGGTGGGGGAGAGCTGGAACCCGTTGACGTTGCCCGGCTCCACCTTCGCCTGCATCAGGCAGTGCAGCACACCGTCGAACTCCTTGACCAGGATGCCCAGGATACCGATCTCGGACTGGTTGATGATCGGCTGGCTCCAGTGCGGCACCGGGCCGTCCGGGATGTGCACGTCCAGGCCCTCGACCTGGAAGAACCGGGCGCTGTCGTGGATGAGGTTGCCGGTCACCGGGTGGCTGCTCCAGCCGACGAGGTCGTCCAGCGGGATGAGCCGCACCTCGCAGGGCGACTGGCGGGCGAACCCGTCGAACCACCAGTGGAACTCGTCCAGCCCGGTGAGCGGGCTGTCCCGTGTGTGCACCGACTCCGCGATCTTCGTCGCGATGGAATGGTTTCCGCCGGCCGCGGGGCCGACGGGACGAGCCGAAAGTTCCGTCATCGAATGCTCCTCGCTCGACGTCGCCGCATCAGATGATGTGGACGTCGGGCACGTAGAGGATCCAGCGGCCGCCGGCCTCCCGGAACGCCTGCTCCTTCGCCATGACCTCCTCGGCGTGGTTCCAGGCGAACAGCAGCGCGTAGTCGGGGTAGGGGTCGGAGAACGCGTCGGGAGGGAGGATCGGGATGCGGGCCCCGGGGGTCAGCCGGCCCTGCTTCTCCCGCGTCGAGTCGCAGATGAACGGGATCAGGTCGGGGCCTATCCCGCAGTAGTTGGTGACCGTGGCGCTCTTGGACGTGGCGCCGTACCCGACCACGCTCCGGCCCTCCGCGCGCAGCGAGGTGAGCAGCTCGACCAGCTCACGGCAGTTGGCCTCGACGCGGGCGCCGAATTCCGTGTAGACCTCCGGCTCGGCGAGCCGCTGCTTCTCCTCCGACGCCAGCCACTCCGCCACCGCCGGGGTGGGAGCGCGCTCTCCCGCCCGCGCCGTCGTGTACCGCATGGCGCCGCCGTGTACCGGCAGGTGCTCGACGTCGACCAGTTCGAAGCCGAAGCGCTGCGCCATGTTCTGCACCGAGCGGACCCCGAACAGGTAGAAGTGCTCGTCGTAGATCTGGTCGAAGTAGGCGTGCTCGACGATGTCGCCGAGGTAGCGGTCCTCGAACACGAAGGCGCCGCCCGGGGCAAGAAGCGCGTCGGCGCCGGCGAAGATCGATTCGATGTACCCGATGTGGCTGATGGTGTTGGCGGAGAAGATCAGCTGAGCCGGCCCCTCGGCCGCCCGTATCTCGGCACCGGTCGCCTCCTCGAAGAAGCAGCTGCGGACCCGGCAGCCCTGTTCCCGAGCCACCTGGACGGCGCTCTCGGCGGGGTCGACGCCCAGGTGCCGTACTCCGGCACGGCTGATGGCGTTGAGCAGGATCCCGTCGTTGCAGCCGATCTCGACGTAGAACGGGTCCTCACCGACGAGTTCGGTGGCCAGGAAGCGGTCCGCGGTCGCGGCGAAGTGCTTTCGCATCACGGCGGATCCCGACGAGCGGTAGGGATAGTCCTCCGGGAACATGCGGTCCCGGGGGACTTCCTTGAGCTGCTGGACCATGGAACACGTCGTGCAGTGGCCGACGGTGAGCCGGTAGAAGAACTCGGTATTGCCACCGTTGGGGTCGATGAAAGCGTCGGAAACCGGCTGCCGTCCGAAGTCGAAGAATTCCTGGACGGTACCGCCGCAGATACGGCAACTTGTCATGTTCGGCAGCGTACTGACGACCCGTAGGGTGGCCAACCCCTATTCAATCGAGGGGAAATAAGGGACGGCCCCGGTGCCATGGCACCGGGG
>NZ_JBHVEE010000275.1:0-3979 GCF_042802415.1 Streptomyces sp. NPDC057486
CGGGGGGTGTGCCCGGGCGGGGCGCCTCCCTGTTTTGTGCCGCTGTATGCGTCAGCGCGAGCCGCGGGCCGCTGCCTCGACGAAGTCCGAGAACGCCTTCGACGTCACCTTGAAGGCGGCCGCGCCACCACCCGCAGGCTGAAGTAACGCCTACTGCCGGACGCTCTGAGAACCCCTAACACAATGGCCGCCTTCCGATCAGCGCGAGGTAGGCAGGCGCGCGCGAGGGAAGATCACTACTCTGCATGAGTGCTCTCCTACGACTAGTTGACTTCACCTGAGCGTGAGCTGTGGAACGCGTTCCCCGAAGGGCGACGGGTGGACCTGCGTACAGGTACGCCGGAGCAGGACCGGGTCGCCGACGGCGGACGGTGGGGACCCGAGCGGACGGTGCGGGCGGCGGTGGTCGCCGCGTTGTTACTGGGCGCGAACACCGGGCACCCGGGTGCGGTGGCGCGTCTGAGGCTCACCGGGGCACGGATCTCCGGAAGCCTGGATCTGGCCGGCGCGCAGGTCGCCCATGCCCTCTGGCTGGAGGCATGCTGGTTCGAGGAGGCGGTGAATCTCCTCGGCGCGTCGACGCAGACCCTTGTGTTCACGGACAGCCGGATACCCGGCATCGAGGCCGATTCGGCCCGCATCGAGGGCAACTTCTCCCTGCGGCACTCTGTGGTGGAGGGCGGGGCCCCCACACCCTTCAATCGCCTGAGCACCGCCCTGTCGCTCACCGATGCCCGGGTGAACGGCGGACTCCTGCTCAACGGGGCCAAGTTGAACGCACCCGACGGGTGGGCCCTGTCGGCCGGTGGTCTGGTCATGGAAGGGGGCATCTTCTGTCGAAACGGGTTCGTCGCATGCGGTGAAGTCCGGCTGATGGGGGCGAAGTTGCCGGGCACTCTGGTCATGAACGGCGCTCGACTGGAAGGGCCCGGCCTGCGCGGCGTGGCCCTGACCCTCGACAATGCCACGGCCTCGTCGCTCAAGTTCTCCGAGGGATTCACCGCGAACGGCACGGTACGGCTGCGCGGCACCCAGGTCACGGACAACGTGACCTTCGACGGAGCCGTCCTGAACGGCCCGCCCGGCGACAACGGAAACGCCCCGGCCCTGATCGCCATGCACCTGCAGGCCGTCGACCTCGATCTCACCCTCGCCCGGCCCCCGTCCGGCACCCTCGACCTGCGGGGTGCCCAGGTGTCGTACCTCCACGAGAACGAGCACAGTTGGCCAGAGAGGGTGGAGCTGGACGGCCTCGTCTACGGCTCCATCAAGGCGGCGGACGCGAACAACGACCACCACGAGGCCCTGGGCGACCGGGGGACCGTGGCCCGACGCGTGGCGTGGATACGCAGCAGCCCGGGCTACAACCCACAACCGTACGAGCAGTTGGCGGCCTGGTACCGCAAGGCCGGGCACGACGACGACGCCCGCCGCGTCCTCCTCGCCAAACAGCGCCATCGGCGTCAAACTTTGCCCCTGGCAGCGCGCGTGTGGGGGCACCTGCTCGATGTGACCGTCGGTTACGGCTACCGCCCCTGGCTTGCCGGCGTCTGGCTCCTTGTGCTGACCTTGATGGGCACGCTGTCCTTCGGCGCCCACTCGCCCACCCCGGTCAAACAAGACGAAGGCGCCCCGTTCCAACCCCTCGTCTACACGCTCGACCTCTTGATCCCCATCGGTGGTCTGGGGCAGCGCACGGCCTGGTACTGGCCGAACGACATCCAGTGGCTGGCCTACCTGTTGATCGCTTTGGGATGGGTGCTGACGACCGCCGTCATCGCGGGTGTCACCCGCACCCTGCAGAAGAACTAGCGGGCGACAGCTGAGTTCAGGCGTCGCCAGCAGATCAGTGTCGAAGTTGTACTCGCACCAGGTGGTGGGTGCGTCCGGTTGCTGTAGGTGGTCGCGGATGACGCGAATGATGGTCTGCCGGACTTCCCGCTCACCGACCCTGTGCTCGGGGGCTGTCGGGTCGGGTTCATAGGGCATGCGGAGGTAGGCGCACAGGACGTCGATGCACACCTGGCGCTGTTCTGCCCAGTCGTCGGCGAGGCGGACGAGTGCGTAGACGCCCGCGAGGCGGACGGCGGCCTGGTCGTGGCCGAGTTGTTCGGCGGCGGTGGTGTACCGCTCGGCGAGCTGGCTTGCGTCCGCGCGGTGTGCGTCGCCCTCGGCGAGGAGCTGTTTGCGGTAGGCGTAGAGACCGGCGAGGACAGCGCCGATCAGGGTCAGTGCTGTCACGGTCGCCTTGAGGACGTGATTGATGTTGACCGGCTTGGGCGGCTTCTGGTCGGCGGCCGCCTGCGCGAAGTGGTCGTAGGCGTAGTGGTAGATGACCCAACCGAGGGCACCGGCCGCTATCAGCGCCATGGGTGCCACGATCCAGACGGGCCAGAGGTTCGGTGTGTACCGGCCCTGGGGGGCCTCGCGCTTGCGTCGGAATGAGACTGCCAGGTCAGGAGCATGGAGCCCGCCCGCCGTCCGGGACAGCGACTTGACGAAACGCGCTGCGGGCCCCGGCCCGCCAGGGGGTGGCTCTGTTCACCAGTTTCGGTTCCGGCTCACTTTCCGTGATCCGTGCACGGTGAGTGATTTCACTGGGAGGCCGGGGGACTGAAGGCGAGTCTCAGGTGCAGATGATGGGGCAGCCACGCCGGATCGAGTGCTGGGCAGCACGCAGGAACAGTGCGACGTAGAAGGCTGTGTCCAGGTCGTTGCTCCACGGTCCTGTTCGAGTGGCCATTTCCTCTGCTTGGTGCCTGAACCACATGCTCAGGTCGAGGTTGTCGCATGTCGCCGGGGTTTCGGGTGGCAGATCGATGGCTACTGCCAGCTTCTCGGCGAGTGGTAGTACCTGGGGGGCGCCGGCGACCATTGAGTCGTAGTCGCCGGATTCGATGGGCAACCAGATCTCCTCATCGAGCGAGAAGGGAACGAGCACGGTCCAGCCGCAAAGGATCTCCGATTCCTCTCGTGACAGGTGCGTTTGACACAAGGTGAGGAACCCGGTCGTGGATGGGGTCAGCTTCTCCTCGAAGGCTTGCCCTGATCCAGGTGCGAAGTCCGTCTCCGGGGGTACGTCCTCGTAGGGCGGCAGGCCCCGCTGCCTGAGTTCAGTGTTGAGAGCTGAGGCGACTTCGCCCCATCCGTCTTCCTCGTCACCGAACCATTCCTCCGCGCCGACGCTCACCAGGTACATACCCATGTGGGGAAGTGAACCACCGGCCTTGATCGCGACTCGACGCTGCTAGATCTGAGCGTCCTGCGACGTTTCTGGGCGAGCGAAGCGAGGGCGACGCCGGATGGCCGCCACTACAGCCCCGAGCAGGTGCAGGGCCGAGCCCTGGATGGCTTGGCCCCGCACCTGAGCAAGATCGACGTGCTTGGGTTGATCGGCCAGTATGGTTCTGCATCCTTGCCCACCTGAGATCACCTGGACCGGAGTCCAACATGCTCATATCCCGGCTGTCTGCAGCAGCTTCGATCTTCTCAACCGTCGCCGTCAGCGTGTTGCTGACAGGCTGTTCTTCGTCTGGGCACACGGAGGGGTCCACGTCCGAACCGTCTGCTCCAACACTGTCTGGGGACAGGTTGGTCGCCGCCGTCGCCGACAGGTTGTCCGCCACCCCAGAGCAGGTCACATGCCCCAGGAGCCTCGTCGGTAAGGTCGGCACCAAAGTCCGGTGCCAGCTCAAAACAGACGACGGCAGTGCATGGGACGTTTTGGTTACCGTGACCTCAGTCGATGGCTCACAGGTCAATTTCGGCGTCAACGCCACCCAGCAGTGACGTCGTTGATCTTCCCGCCTGAGGCCTGGATCACCCAAACCGGCGATAACACCACACCTGTTGCAATGCCTAGTGGCTCGGCTCACATCGTCGAATGGGTAATCGACATGCGGTCTGGCATCCGTCTTCTCGAACGTCGGTCAACGTCTCGGTGAAGGCTGAAGCCTCTGGCCCCGCACATGGTTCTCTG
>NZ_JBHVEE010000276.1:0-3960 GCF_042802415.1 Streptomyces sp. NPDC057486
GGCCTGCCCCCCGCCCAGTTCTTGGCGGGACCAGCGGTGAGGCAGGCCCACGAACGACAAGGAGTCCCATGTCGCCCGTGTTTGTCATTGTGGCCCTCGCGTTCGGAGCCTTGGCCTTGAGAGAGATCAGGAAGAGGAATGAGGACCTGGCCCCCGCTCTCTGTGCCGCCGTCGCTGTTGCGGTCTTGGCCTACGGAGTCCTCGGAGAGCTGTCTGGGACTCCTGGGGAACTGCCCACCCCAGGGACCGGATCCTCTTGGGGCCCGGGACGGTAGCGCGATGGAACGGCGGACGTCCATCGGACCGTTTCCGCCCCCCGGGCTGATTGGACGACGTTGGCGGCCGGGAGGGGTCTGGCCAAGATACGGGTCAAAGAGGCCATGAGTTGATCTTGGGGTCCCGTGCGCGGCCTACCCGGGATCCTCGGCTGCGTCGCCCTCGGCGAGGAAGCGGGAGACGGATGAGCAATAGTCGCTGAGTTCCCAGCCTCGCCCACGGCTGGTGCCTGATGAAGGAGGAGGGGCGGCGGGTTCCGCCGACTGCCCGGATCGCAGCGTTTCCCAAGAAGGCCGCTGACCAGGCCCGTTGACGGCAGGGGCGACCCAGGTACCGGGCTCTAGACGGCCGGGCGGCTGCGCGTGCTCGCGAAATGACCGGCCCCGCCGGGTGGGTCAGCGGGCGATGAACGGCTCGGTCAGGTGCGGTGTCGCGAGGTAGAGCGTGCCGGCGGCCCGGCTGCGAAGCACCTGTTCCCTTGAGGACCTTGCCTGCTCAACGTCCATCTCGTGGGCGTAGGTGAGTTCGGGGTGGAGCAGCTGGATCGCGTGCACGAGCAGGTCACCGGTGACGGCGACCAGGTCGCGCCCGGACTCGACGAGCACGCTCTGGTGCCCGGGTGTGTGCCCGGGCGTGGCGAAGACGCGCTCGCCGCCGCGCAGCGGGGAGTCGCCGTCGAGCAGCCGTAGCTGGTCGGTCTTCCGGAGCGGGTCGATCACAGCGGACCGCAGCTGCGGGTTGACCTCCTCGATAGCGTCAAGTTCGGCCTGCTGCAATAGGTATTCGGCGTTCGGGAAGAACGGCCGCGCCTGCTCGCCGCCGACGACGGCCCAGCCCACGTGGTCGGTGTGGAGGTGCGTGAGCACCACGGTGTCTACATCGGATGGCTCGATACCCGCGGCGGCCAGCGAGGCCGGGAGCGCCCCGGGCACGGGCGCCCATGAGGCCGCCGGGCTGTCGGCCGGGCCGATCCCCGCATCGACCAGCGTCACACCCCGGTCGCTGCGGATCGCGAACGCGCGGAACTGGAGCCGCCAGCGCCCGTTGGCGTCGAGCGCGCCGGGATCGAGCCGGTCGGCCGCCGCCCACTGCTCGGCGGTGGCATCGGGGAACGCCTCCGACCTGGGGGAGAAGAAGGGGCCCGCGCCGTCGGCGAGCGCGATGACGGTGTACGGGCCGACCTGGAGGGAAGGGGGCATCCCGCAGATAATGCCACCGGCGGGCGGCCCACGACCAGGCGGGTTGCCCTGGAGTTCACTCCGGGGCGTGGGCTGCGACGGTCAGTACCGATAGAGGGGCAGGCAGGGTCCGGTGATGTATCGGAACGGGGACCGGTGCCCGAACGGCGCCGCGCGTAGCCTTGCCCGACAAGCTGCGGCCTTTCGCGTGGCCGGAACACAACAGGAGGCTGCACGTTGCTCACCGTGGATCTGCACCCGATCTTCCGCAACAACCGGGACATCGAAATGGCCCTGCGCCAGGCCATGTTCAAGGCAGCGCGCAGCGGCGAGACCACGATGGAGATCATTCCGGGCAAGGGCTCGGGAAAACTGAAGAAACGCGTGCTCGCGTTCCTCAACCAGCCACACATCAAGAAGCTGTACGAACGCTTCGAGACAGACCCGACCAACGACGGCAGAGTCGTAGTCCACCTCAAGTCGTAAGACCGGGCCGCCCAACGGGAAGACGTCCTCACGCCCGAACGCCATACGCAGATCGCCCCCATCCGCGGTCTGTGGGGCAAGGGCAGGATCAGGTTCCGGTTCGCTGCCGCCGGCGCCAGTGCCCCCACTGGGCGGCCTCAGTCATGACGCCTGCTCGGGCTGACGTGAGAGAGGACGGGATCGGTGTGAAACTGGGCACGGAAGGGGTGATCCCTGTGTCAGACCCACCGCACGCGTCCTCCGGTCCCGATACCGCCGTCGACGAGAATCGGCTGGAAGAGCTGATCATCGAGGCGCAGACTGCCCTGCCAGTCGAACTGCCCGCCTTGGCGAACCGGTGCGCCTCCGCCCTGGGCCTGGACACCGCGTTGATCTACCTCGTCGACCTGCAACAACAGCTGCTCATCCCACTCGACGAGGCTTTGGAGCCGCTGCCGGTGGACCGCTCGTCGGCCGGCTGGGCGTACCGCACGGTCTCCCCGCGGGTGGCCGAGGCCGACGACGGCTTGATCCTCTGGATGCCTCTGGTCGATGGTGCGGAGCGGCTGGGCGTGCTGGCGGTGCGGACCGCCTCGCTCGACAAGGTGCGGATGCGCCGCAGCCGGATGCTGGCCCATCTGTTCGCCATGCTGATCACCTCCAAGCGCGCCTACAGCGACTGGCTCGCCGCCCGCACCCGCACTGCGACCATGCGGTTGCCCGCCGAGATGCTGCGGGCCTTCCTGCCACCCCGCACCATCGGCAGCAGCAGGTGCGTATCGACCGCGGTCCTGGAACCGGCGTACGACATCGCCGGCGACTCCTTCGACCACTCGGTGGTCAAGAACCTCCTGCACACCATGATCCTCGATGCCATGGGTCACGATCTGAACGCCGGCCTGACCACTTCGGTCGCCATGGCGGCGGCGCGCAACGCCCGCCGGGGCGGTGCCGACCTGGCCGACGTCGTCGGCTCCGTCGACCAGGCGCTCGCCCAGTGGCTGCCAGACTACTTCTGCACCGGCGTGCTGTGTCGGCTCGACGCCGAGACCGGGATGCTGCGCTGGGTCAATTGCGGTCACCACCCACCGCTGCTGATCCGTGGCGAGCGGGTGCTCGCCCGGGCGCTGGACAGCCCCCCACAGCCGCCGATCGGCCTGGCTGGTCCACTCGCCCCGGCAGCCCGGCAAGTCCACGAGGCGACCCTGGAACCGGGCGATAGCGTCCTGCTCTACACCGACGGTGTCGTGGAGGCTCGCGACGCGGACGGTGCGGAGTTCGGCCTTGACCGGTTCACTGACTTCATCATCCGCTCCTCCTCCGCCGGACAGCGCCCGGCCGAGGTACTGCGGCTGCTCATCCACGCCATCCTCGATTACCAGTGCAACCAACTGCGGGACGACGTGACCATCCTGCTCTTCGAATGGCGTCCGCAGCATCGGTGACGCGGAATTGCGCCAGAGCCTCGCTGTGCTCGTGCTCCGTCTTCGGCCGGGTCCAGGTTCACCCCGGCCCACGACGCTTGGTGAGCGGCGGCTGTCAAAGCCCACGGCGAACGGGACGGCACTCGCTCATCGAAGTCCTTCTTCTTGGCCGTCACCTGCCTCACGAACACCTGGTCACCGACCTCGCGGCGGCCTTGAAAACGGGCGCTCTAACCGCGGACGCGGTCGCGCTGGAGGCCCGCAAGGCTGCGAAAGAGGGGCTCTATGCCGATGGCGTAGGCGACGTACTCGGACAGGCTCTCGTAGGGCAGGCCGGCCTTCTCCACGATCCCGGCCAGCACTGCGGATGCCGATTAATCATCCGCCCTGCTCAGGCGGCATGTTGGTACTCGCGAAGGGTTCCGCCGAGTCGATCTCGTCGGCCGATCTCCAAGTGCTTGATCTGCCCTGGTTCGGCGGTCGTTGTGGGCGGCGGGCGGAGCGGAGCGGCTTGCCCGAGGGCCCGGCCGAGGTCGGCGGCGGCGACACCGATCTCGTACAGATGGGCGAGCATGGCATCGGGAAGAGAGGGGTCGTCGAGCCCCAGCAGTGGATTG
>NZ_JBHVEE010000277.1:0-3930 GCF_042802415.1 Streptomyces sp. NPDC057486
GGCCCCCCCCCCCCCCTCCCGGGGGGGGGGGGGGGCCGGGGGGGGGGCGGGGGGGCCTACCCCGGCCCGCCCGCCCCCACCGCTGCGGACGGACCGTGTCCACGTGCGTCGGCCCGGGAGGTGGCGGCTGCGTCGACCGGGGCCCATGTCAGCGGAAGGCCGCCACGTGATGCTCCGCCCACTGCGCGAGGGTCAAGGCACTGCTGCCCACCCCTGCAGGCAGCAAAAATTCCGATAATTCCGGTGCGCCGAAGCTCGCCGTCGTGATAGTCCGACGGGTCATGGGAGATCTTGTGACACCTCGACTCGTACTCCACCCGTTGAGTCCCGCCGAGGCGGAAAACGTAGTGGCCCACCGTCCGGGGCCGGGTGCCCTGTGGGCACCGGAGTACCCCACCGACGGCGACAAGGCCGGGGCCAGGCATTTCTTGGAGCATTGCGCCGACTCCGGCAACCCCCAGCCGTTCGGCGCCTACGAGATCCGCCTCCGCCAGGACGGACACGCCATAGGCGGAGTGGGTTTTCACGGCGCTCCGAACGCGGAGGGGCAGGTGACGATCGGCTACGGTCTGACCCCTGCGGCGCGCGGCAAGGGGTACGCCTCCGAGGCGCTGCGGGCGCTGCTGGAGTTCGCCCGCGACGAGGGCATCGCCGCCGTGAACGGCGATGCCGACCTCGACAACATCGCGTCCCATCGCGTCATGGTGGCGGCAGGCATGCGTTTCGTCCGGGCGGACGACCGGGTGAAGTACTTCCTCATCGAATGGTCGGACACGCCGGAGGCGCCGGACACGACAGAGGTGACGTACGTGGCTGAAGCCACCGCCGCGACGGACGCCGTATAAGGGACAGAACCCGCCGGGACGCTCCGGCGGGTTCTGCCGTCATACGGCCGACGAGTCGGCCGGCGCCTCAGCCCGCAGCGGCGGCCGCATGGGACGAGGTACCGCCCCCGGACGTCACCGCACCGGTCTTCGGCACCAGCAGTCGCTCGGTCAGATAGCCGAAGACCAGACCGAAAGTGGTCCACAGCGTGGCCTGAACGGCGAGAGTGGCGAGGCGGAACTCCCACAGCAGACTCGCCGGGAAGTCCTTTCCGACCTCGTTGAACGAGGGCAGGAAGGCGTAGGCCAGCCCGATGACGAGCACATAGGCGGCGGACGCCGCGATGGACGCGTTCCAGTTGCCGAGGCGGGGAGCCAGCCGCTTGCCGAAGATGACGGCAGCGACGGCCAGCAGCACGCTGAGGGCGACCATCAGGAAGAACAGGGTGGTGCGTTGGCCGATCGTGTCGGGGTTTCCGACAGCCGGCGGATTGGCCGGGTACTTGAGGAACGGCACGACATACACGGTCAGCAGGGCGCCGAACGCGATCAATGCGGCCGTGGCCCTCGGGCCGAACCTGCCGATGCGGCCGAGGGCGTAGCAGAAGACCAGCGCGGCGATGCCGCCGACAGCCACGCCGAAGACCAGGACACCGGTGGCGAGACCCGCGGTGGACTGCATGGTGCGGCTGACGAGCTCCTCGCCGCCGCCGTGGTCGTGGCTGTGAGCCTCTTCGAGGGCGATCGCCGCGTCCACCCGGGACTCACCGAGGAAGTAGGCGACGGCAAGAGCGAGCGCGCCCGCGACAAGTCCGGCCAGCATGCCGCGGACGAGCAGGGCTCTGACGGATATGGAGTTCATGAGGGTTCCCCTGAGGTGCGCAGCGTGTCAGTGGCAGGGGAAACCGAGCAGGTGGCGACCGTCGTGAACCCACTCGTGGACACCTTCGCCGGAAATGAGGGCGGTGGCACCCTGCTCGGCGCCGACGAAGTACAGGAGGACGAGCATGAGGATGCCGAAGAAGACCGCCCACGGGGCAATGGCCTTCAGCGAGATGGGGGTGATAGCGGGTGTTGCGACGCTTGCGGGGGCAGCAGTCTGTGCCATGGCAGAACCTCCTGAGGGAACACGCGTCCCGATCGTGGTGCCTGAGACGACAGTGCCGGGTCTGACTTCCCGTACAGGTACGGGTTCACAGTGGCGCGACCGTGCCGGATTCTCACCGGACTTCCATCACACCGTCGTCATGCTCGTCGCGACCATACCGCCTGCGGGCACCCGCCGCCATGGCGCCATCCGCGGGGCCGGAAGGCCCGGAGGCCATGGTGTGCTTACCCGAGAGTCCACAGTTCAGGGAGTTGACACCGGTGTTGACGATACAGGTGATGTTGATCTCACCGGCGCTCAATGCGGCGCTGCGCGAAGCCCGTTTCGACGGTGACGCCCCGCTCGACGCGTCCGGTGTCCGGCGGGCGCGTGCGGCCGCGGACGCGGTGCCTGCCGCCGGCCGCCGGGTGCACGGCGCGGACGAACGGTGCGCCGGGACCGCCGAGGCGCTGGGGCTGCGGTCCGACCCCGAACCACCCCTCCGTGGCTGGGACTTGGGGCGCTGGACCGGGCAGCGGCTGGCCGAGGTGAGCGAGGCCGAGCCGGAGGCGGTCTCGGACTGGCTGTCCGGCCCTTCGGCGGCACCGCACGGCGGTGAGTCGCTGCTGGACCTGTGTACGCGGGTAGGCGGCTGGCTGGACTCGTTGCATCGGGACGGCACCGGTGACGGCCGCGTGATCGCCGTGGTCGAACCCGCAGTGGTGCGCGCTGCGATCGTGCATGCGCTGGGTCTTCCGCCGCAGGCGTTCTGGCGGCTGGATGTCGCCCCGTTGACGCTGACCGAGCTCACCGGCCGGTCCGGCCGCTGGAACCTGCGCTGCGGGCGGTCCCTGAGCACCGGAACCGTCGCCCCGTGACCCGGCGTCGTCCTTCGCACCGCCGGACCGTCCACCCCGTCCGTTGCGTCAGGTCACAGCACATCTCCGCGCGGGCCCGCCGGTGGGTCCGCCCACACACCCGTACCGCTCGAGCAATGTGGACAAATGGTACGTAAAATGGCCAAGGCGTTCGAACCCACCGTCTCTTCGGAAGGGCGACCGACCATGACCGATCAAACACAGGTGAAGCGGCCCGAAACCACCCGCTCGCAATCAGAGGCCACGCACGAAGCGGGACCGCACGGCGGAAACCGCCGAACGGAACCCGGGTCGCGGGGCCGAACCACGATCGCCGACGGCGTGGTGGCGAAGATCGCCGGGCTGGCGGCCCGGGATGTGCCCGGAGTCCAGGGCATGGGAGGGGGATTCGCCCGCGGCATGGGGGCCGTGCGGGAGCGGGTTCCCGGAGCGGGAGGTCAGTCCGTCACCAGCGGTGTCAAGGTCGAGGTCGGCGAGGTCCAGGCGGCGGTCGACCTGTCGATCATCGTCGAATACGGGTACTCGATCGTCGAGCTCACGGGCGACGTCCGGACCGAAGTGATCGCCGCCATCGAGCGGATGACCGGTCTGGAGGTCGTGGAGGTCAACATCCTGGTGAGCGACGTGAAGCTGCCCGACGAGGAAGAGGAACAGCAGCCGGAGAGGCGGGTCGCGTAGCGGTTCGCCGGACCGGATCGCGCGTGGTCGAGAGGGCCCGTCGGACCGCCTCGTCGGCCCCGAACCCCGGCTGTCCCGTGTGATCCGCTGCGGTCCCGGCCAGGGATTCCCGGCCTTGGACGGCACTACGGGCCAGCGCGGTCGTCCACCACGCGGGACATGCCCTCCGGCGCATACTCGAAGGTGGCCCTGAAAGATTGGGGGACGCAATGATCGTCCTCGGAGTCATTTTGCTCGTGCTCGGCATGGTGGCCGGAATTTCCTTCTTGTGGACCATCGGCGTCGCACTCGTGCTGATCGGTGCGGTCCTCTGGATTCTCGGTGCTGTCGGCCACGGGATCGGTGGACGCCGCCACTACTGGTGAGAGGCGGAAAAACGCTTCGCCCCGCGAGCTGACCGGCACTTCGGGGACGTAGGTGCAGCGTGCATCTGCGCGGGACGACGCACCCCGGCGACGGGTCC
>NZ_JBHVEE010000278.1:0-3838 GCF_042802415.1 Streptomyces sp. NPDC057486
CACTGGTGGGCGCGGACGGTTTCGAACCGCCGACATCTGCTTTGTAAGTTCGGCCGGGCGGCCCCTACAACCGCCCTCGCCCAGGACTACAGCTCCCTCCGAGACCACCACAGGCCGCTGTTGTTCGCCGACGTTGATGTCAGCTGTGGATGTCAGCCCGTGCCAGACGCAGGTTCAATCACGTCGGCCCATATCCGGTTAGTCCAGGGGTTTTCTACCTCCCCCAGCCGTGCCGCCACCACATCATCGAGGAACAACGCATTGGCCACGTCCGTCGCGGTTTGGGGCCACCAGAAGGAGTCGCACTCGGTGCACAGTGAGAACACCACGCCATCGTCCTTGAAGCGATACCGCTGGATCTGGTCCTGATCGCAACGGGGGCAGATCGGTGGCGCGCTCATACCTGCCACCCTACTTCCGCCCCTCGATGCGAACTATGGGCGCGACGGCCGCTGAGGTCTGTTCGCCTGGTCGGGCAGTCATGCGGGAGTACTGACGGTCGAGGCCGGTCGCGATGGTTGCTGTACTTTGCTGCTGTATAGCGGACTGACTTACGTCGGCGCCGCCCTTGCTACCAGATCCACATGCCGCCACGGACAGAAACCTGGCCGCTCTCGTCGACGCCGACCATGTGGGCCGCCTCGGGACCCCCGCTTGACTCGGGGTCCAGTGGGATGACGAAGCGGTGCTCCCCGAAATGCAGGGCGAGGATCCGATCCGGGACCAGTTCGTAGCCGTCGACGGTCTTGTCGATGTAGCAGCGCATGAGATCCAGCGACCCCGGTGCGGGAAAGCGCCACTCGCGGCCCCCGTACACCCCCGAGGGGTCGCTCAAGGATCGCAATACGGGCCCGTCGAATTGCAGCTCGACGTAGCCGCGCGCGAAAGAAACGGCGCTGACCTCCAAGCCCATCAGCAGCTGGAGCGGGTCGTCCGGGTTGTTCGTGATGTACACAAGCCCATGCTGCCAGAGGCTTCCGCCTGCCTGATCACGCGTCCGCTCCGTACCCAACGTTTGAACCTGTGGCCTCATCCTTATCAGGTCGGTCCGTGGGCGCCGCGCACCACGGCAAATCCTGGCCGGTGCTGGGTCCACCTGCCGCGTGAGTTCGGCGGGATTCGCTGGTAACCGGCAGTGTTGGTGTCAGCTGTTGATGTCATCGCCAGATGGCTCTCTTGACACGCCTTGTGTCGCCTCGCCTTCCTCGTCCTCGTCGGCACCCATGGCGTCGAGCAAACGCTGCCGTGCCTGCTCCAGACGACCGGCGTAGTCGGGCATGAAGATCTCAACGAGCGACTTCTCCAGGGTCCCGGAGATCGCGTAGATGCCCGACCAGACGGCGCGGTCCGGGACGATCGCATCGAGCTTGTCGGACTTCATCATCACTTCGTAGAGCCAGTCCGACAGCACGAACGCTTGGTCGTGCGTGAGCTTGATGACCACCGGTTCCTCATCCACGCGGTCAAGGTACGCGACGGTCGAGCGGGGTGACGCGGTGCCGGCGCTTTGGGCTTCGGAGCACCAGTTTGGAAGAACCCGTACGCGGGTGGTCGCTGACCTGGCAAGATGCTGACCTGCCCGTTCTCTCCTGATTCCCCGTGGGTTCCCGTGACTACCCCTGGGGTTCTGCCCTGTCGGGCACGCTGCGGGCACGTTCAGTCGTCGGTCTCTGGATCCTCTTGCCTTCGAGGAAGGGTCAGTGAGATGGACCACACAACCGCAAACAAGCCGAAGCCATAGGGCAGACCGTCCCACGGCTGCGGCAACGCGGCTTGAAGCCATGTTGTTGCAGCGCAGATCAGCAGGAGCACGAGGATCAGAAGAGGGCGCCGGACAACATGCCGAATTATCGCCACGAACGATGCGCCGAACTGCTGCAGTCTCCCTGGTTTCATGTCCGGGACTGTAGCGCCGCCTCCTCGCCTTCACCGCTACGCCAACCCACCACTCACCTCAGCTCCCATCCCGTCCGCCTTCGGCCCACACACCGTGGAGCGGGCGTGGTTCAGTTCAGGGCGTCAAGGTGGAGCGCGCCACTGTACGAACGACCTTGACGCCCTGGGCCACGCCCGCTCGGCTCTGCCTGTGTCGAAGGTGGTCGGGATGGGAGCCCACGACGTTCACAACGAATCCGTCGGCACTCGCGAACGGCGCCCCGTCCATCCCGGAGTCTGAGCGCCCCCGCCGGAGGCATGTCTTTGGCCCGCGGATCGGTCTCGGCTCATGCCCTTCGGCCTATCCACTGCGGGCGCGCGTCGGCGGCGGCAGCGACGAGCGAGCCGGAGGCAGGAGCGCGGGAGCGGCCAGAGCCGGGAAGCGCGCCCGGCGGAGCGGAGCGCAGCCGGGTGCCTTGATGAAGTAGAGAAAGTCTTACCGCGCTGCCCTCAGAGAGCGATCGGCTTGTAGGCCAGGGCCCTGTCGACGACCTTCTCGGGTGTCAGCTCGGGGTCTGGGTCCCAGAACGCGTAGTTGAGGATGTGCGGGCAGGCCAGGCCACGTTCAAGGCTGGCCAGGATCTCGGAGAACTCCTCCTCCGGCGTCTCCGGGCTCATGAGTCGCTCGACCAGGGGGATCGCTTGCTCGCGGGTCATCCGCCATTCCGGTTGGGCGCTGCGCCGCTGAGTCAGCGACCGCTGCGGCGGCCAAGGGGTCCCACGCGGGTATCCTGCTGCGGGAGTTGCAGGTGACAGGTACGAGCGGACGTAGTTTCAGTCGGAGGCAACGTGGTGCGCGTGCTTAAGGCGGTAGTCCCGGTCCTCGCCCTGGTGGCGGTGACGGCCGGGTGTTCCTCGTCCGAGGGCAAGGACGAGCAGCGGCTGACCGCGCAGCGGGAGAACTACTGCACGCAGCTGGGGGCGTGGCAGAAGGCGCGGAACGCGGCGGGCACGGACACGCCGGAGTCGTCAGGGTACGACGAGGTCGGGGCCGTCGCTCAGGACGCCTTCCTCGCGATGCGACCGCTCCGGGATGAGACCGTTGGCGGAGGCCGCACCTTGGCGGAGGCGACGGTGGCAGCGATGAACAACAGTGACTCCGAGGCGGAGGGGCGCGTCGTGCAGTACTGCGAAGATGTCGGCTTCGAGACGCTGACCCGCTAGGGCGTTTCGTTTGGATCAGCGGGCAGACCAGAGGAAGATGCCTGCGATGTGAAGTCCGGCGAGGTAGATGGTCGCGGTCTTCTCGTAGCGGGTGGCGATGCCGCGCCACTGCTTGAGGCGGTTGATGCACCGCTCGACGGTGTTGCGTTGCTTGTATGCCTCGCGGTCGAAGGATGGCGGTCTGCCGCCCGCCTGTCCGCGCTGCCGCCGGTTGGCCTGCTGGTCGGCCCGTTCCGGAATCACCGTGCGGATGCCGCGTCTGCGCAGGTGGTTGCGGTTCGCGCGGGAGGAGTACGCCTTGTCGGCCAGAACCGTCGGAGCCGCGTCATCCCGCTCCCCCTCATGTGCGTGCCGCCGCTGCGCTGGCAGCGGCTTCGCCAGGCCGCACAGCGGGCCACGGCGGGGCAGGACTGGCAGGACAGTGACTACGTCTTCACGACGCGTACGGGCCGCACGGTCGAGCCGATGAACCTGAGCCGCTCGTTCCAGCGCATCACGGAAGCGGCCGGACTCCCCCGGATCCGGCTGCACGACGCCCGGCACGGGTGCGCGACGCTCCTGTTCGCCGCGGGCGTGCCGGCGCGGGTCGTGATGGAGATTCTGGGGCACTCACAGATCGCCGTCACGATGAACATCTACACCCACGTCTCCGACGAGCGTCGGAGGGAGGCGATGGGGCACATGGACCGGCTCCTCCGCCGACGTCGTCCCGAGTGAGACTGCCGTCAATCTCTACCGT
>NZ_JBHVEE010000279.1:0-3778 GCF_042802415.1 Streptomyces sp. NPDC057486
GTGAGGCGGAGGTGTTGCCGTTGCTGGCCGGGGTCGGGGGCCGGGTTGGTGTGGCGGCGGTCAATGGTCCGGTGTCGGTGGTGGTGTCGGGTGAGTCCGCGGTGGTGGAGTCGGTCGCGCAGGAGGTGCGTGGCTGGGGCCGCCGGGTTCACCGTCTGACGGTGAGTCATGCGTTCCATTCGCCGTTGATGGAGCCGATGTTGGGCGAGTTCCGGGAGGTGGCCGAGGGTCTGTCGTACCACCGGCCGGAGATCGCGGTGGTGTCGTCGCTGACGGGTGCGGTGGCCACGGCGGAGGAGTTGTGCGATCCGGGCTACTGGGTGTCCCATGTGCGTCGGCCAGTCCGCTTCCACGACGCGGTAAAGGCATTGGAGGGGCAGGGCGTGGGCCGGTTCGTGGAGATCGGTCCCGACACCACCTGCACCGCCATGGCACAACAGTGTCTGGCCGACACCGACGGTGCCCTGCTGACACCGACCCTGCGCCCGGGACGCCCCGAGACGACCGCCCTGCTCGCCGCGGTCGGCGCCTACCACACGGTCGGCGGCACGGTCGACTGGCAGGCCTTGTACGCCGGCACCGGAGCGCGCCGGACCGACCTGCCCACGTACCCCTTCCAACGCCAGGAGTACTGGCTGAACGCCACGCCACCATCCGGGAACATCGCCTCGGCCGGTGTCGGTGGAGACGACCATCCTCTCGTCGGCGCGCTGGTCGAACTGCCCGACTCGGGCGGCGTCGTCCTCACCGGCCGCCTCTCGGCCGACCAGCAGCCCTGGCTTGCCGACCACCGCATCATGGGACGCGTACTGCTGCCCGGCACGGCCTTCGTGGAACTGGCCCTGCACGCCGGGAAGCACGCAACGTGTGACCTCCTGGAGGAGCTGACGCAGCGGGCTCCGCTCGTCCTGCCCGAGGAGGGCGGGGTCCGGACAAGGGTCGTCGTAGGACCAGAGAAGGACGACCGGCGTCCGGTATCGGTCTACTCGCGCCCCGAGGACGCACCCGCCGACGCCGCCTGGACACTGCACGCGGCCGGCACGCTCACCACGGGCCCCGCGGACACCCCGCACGGCCGGGGACAGGACACCGACACCACCGTCTGGCCTCCCGAGGGCGCGCGGCGGATCGACATCGACGGGGTGTACGACGACCTGGCGGAGATGGGCTACGAATACGGGCCGGTGTTCCGGAACCTGCGAACCGTCTGGAGACGAGGCGACGAGGTGTACGCGGAGGTGGCTCTGTCCGCCGACGCCGATGCCGCCTCCTACGGGCTGCACCCCGCGCTCTTCGACTCGGCCCTCGGCGCCGTCGACTTCCTGGTCGACGGTGGCCCGAAGGCACTCACCGAGACCACGATCCCCTTCGTGTGGAGCGGTGTGTCGCTGCGCGCCTTTGGCGCCGCAGCACTGCGGGTCCGCGTCCGTCCCGCATCCGGTGACGGCGCCGCCGCACTGGACCTCACGGACACCGCCGGCGTCCCCGTGGCGACGGTTGGGTCCCTGGTGACCCGGCCGGTCGGTTCGGCGCAGATCGCCGACGGCACCGACGCACCAGAATCGCTGTTCCGGATCGCCTGGAGGCCGGTGCCCGCCGAAGCGGCGCCCGTGCCCCGGCCGGACGGGGCACCAGGCAGGAACTGGGCCGTATTCGGCACCGACGACCTCGGCCTGGACCTCCCCGCCTACCAGGATGTCGCATCGCTCGCCGAGGCGGCCGGCACACTCGAAACCGTTCTGCTGCGCTGCCCACCCACGGCCGGCGACGCGGCCGGACATCCGCCCGCAGCAGTGCGGGACACGGTGCACCGGACCCTGGCCCTGCTGCGCGACCTGCTCACCGAGCCGCGCCTGTCCGAGGTCGGCTTCGCCGTCGTGACCCGACACGCCGTCGACGCGCCGGAAGGTCCCGACCTGGTCATGGCCCCACTGTGGGGACTGGTCCGCGCCGCCCAGGCCGAGAACCCCGGGCGGGTGTCGCTGATCGACACGGATGGGACGGACGCGTCACTGCGTGCGCTGCCGGCCGCCCTGGCGCTCGGCCGACCGGAACTCGCCGTGCGGGCCGGGACGTTCCGGGTGCCCCGGCTCGACCGGGCGTCCACGTCGGGCACAGCACCGGCACTGGACCCCGAGGGCACGGTGCTGATCACCGGCGGAGCGGGCCTGCTCGGCAGCGCCCTGGCCCGTCACCTGGTCACCGAGTACGGCGTACGGCACCTGCTCCTCGTCGGCCGACGCGGCGCGGACACCCCGGGCGCCAAGAGTCTGGGCGCCGACCTCACCGGGCTCGGTGCGACCGTCACCTTCGCGGCCTGCGACGTCGCGGACCGCGAAGCCCTCACCGGACTGTTCGCGCAGATCCCCGCCGAGCACCCGCTCACCGCGGTGGTGCACGCGGCAGGCGGTATGGACGGCGGAACACTCGGCACACTGACGCCCCGCCAAGTCGACGACGTGCTGAGGCCCAAGGTGGACGGCGCGTGGAACCTCCACGAGCTGACCCAGGGCCTGAACCTCGCTGCCTTCGTGCTCTACTCGTCCGCGGGCGGCCTGATCCTCGCCGAGGGGCAGGCCAACTACGCGGCGGCGAACGTGTTCCTCGACGCGCTCGCCGAGCACCGGGCCGCCCGGAGACTGCCCGCGCTGTCCCTGGCATGGGGTCCGTGGCAGGGCAGCGAGGACGACATCGACATGGAGCGGCTCAGCCGCAACGGCACCCCGCCGCTCACCGCGCACGACGGACTCGCCCTCTTCGACGCCGCCCTCGCCGCGCCGGACGCCGTCCTCGTACCGGTCCGCCTGGACCCGGCGGCCCTGCGCAACCGGCCCGAGGTGCCCGCCCTGCTGCTGCCCGAGACGGCGGTCCGAGGGTCCGTGAAGGCCGGACCCGAGCCCGCAGTGAGCGCGACCACGCTCGGCGAACGGCTCGCCGGACTGCCCGGCGGCGAGCGGCAGCGAGTCCTCCTGGACCTGGTGTGCACCGAGGCCGCAGGCGTGCTGGGACACACCGACGGCAGGGCGGTCGACGCTCAGAAGGGGTTCACCGACCTCGGCCTGGACTCCCTGGCCGCGATCGAACTCCGCAACCGACTGGGCGAGGCGACCGGTCTCAGACTCCCGGCCACGC
Organism: Streptomyces sp. NPDC057486; assembly: GCF_042802415.1. NCBI lineage: Bacteria > Bacillati > Actinomycetota > Actinomycetes > Kitasatosporales > Streptomycetaceae > Streptomyces > Streptomyces sp. NPDC057486. Next base: position 3,133 of record NZ_JBHVEE010000279.1, read on the forward strand.
TGATGTTCGACCACCCGAGCCCGGTACCGCTGGCCAAGTACCTCCTGGCCGAACTGTCGGAGGACGAGCCGGGCGAAACACTCCCCGACGCGACGGCCGGCGCGGTCGCCGCTCCTGGTGAACCGGGCACCGCGGACACCGGCGAGCGGACCAGGACGATCAAGGAAATGGACGCCGGGGATCTGGTGCGCGCGGTCCTGGGGAACACGCTTCCGGCGGGCGACGGCTCCACAGAGCAGGGCGGGGAAGAGGAGACAGCATGAGCACGGCCCCCTCTACGGAGCAGATCGTCGAAGCCCTTCGGCAGTCCCTGCTCGACAACGAAGAGTTGCGCAAGGAGAACGAACGTCTCGCCGCCGCGGCGAGTGAACCACTGGCGATCGTCGGCATGGCCTGCCGGTACCCGGGCGGCGTCACCTCTCCGGAGGAGCTGTGGCGGCTGGTCGCCGAAGACGGGGACGGGGTCTCGGAGTTCCCGGCCGACCGCGGCTGGGACATCGGCGAGCTCTACACCCCGGAGGTGGGTACGCCCGGCAAGACCTACTCCCTCCAGGGAGGGTTCCTCTACGACGCGGCGGAGTTCGACGCGGAGTTCTTCGGTATCTCGCCGCGTGAGGCGCTGGGTATGGATCCGCAGCAGCGGTTG
>NZ_JBHVEE010000280.1:0-3652 GCF_042802415.1 Streptomyces sp. NPDC057486
CCACCCGGGCCGCTGTCTACCTGCGCACCCTGCGCAAGGAGCTGCTGAAGGTCTCGGCGGCCGTCGGCGTCGCCCACCCGGCCCTCATCACAGCCGACGACATCGAGATCATGAACGGCGACTACGACGCCCGCACCCTGGCCAGCGTCTACGGCTACAAGGACGGCTGGGGCGAACTCGGCCCGCACCTCGCCCAGGAGATCACCGCACTGCTCACCACCAAGCCGACCCCTCCCCAGAAGCCGGCCGTCTGACGGGCGTTGTCAAGTTCGACAGCATCTGGACGAGGTGTTCATAAAGGTCAACGGGAAGGTGCGGTACCTGTGGCGCGCGGTCGACCAGGACCCCGACAGGCGTGGTTCGGCGGACCCGGTCCTGATCGACCCTTGCCGATTGATCACGCCGGTCGGGCCTGCCCGCCGTTCTCCTCCCCTTCGCTCTGTGCGTGGGGAAGCGCCGGCGGGCCGCCTGTGTCCGGCGCGGTTCTCTCCACCATCTCGGCAAGTCGCCTGCAGGCCTCTTCGATCTTCTCCTGGGTCTGGTTTCGCTCGGTGATGGCAGCGGAGAGCAGCAGCGCGGTCAGTGCGGCGGCGCCGTTGAATGCCTGCAGTGAGATCATGTTGGCGAGCAGGGTGTGACCGGCGAACGGGCCCGATCTGCGGGTGGCGGCGAAGATCGCAAAGGTGGATACCGCCAGTGCGCAGGGCGCGGCCCCGGCCCGCTGAAAGCGGAAGGCTGCCCAGGTCAGCAACGGGAAGCAGAGGAAGAGCAGCGGTGTGGGGGAGGTCTGGAGGAGCCCGATGCTGATGATGGCCGCCCCAAGAAGCGATCCCTCCGCCCATCGGGAGAGGGGCGCGTCCTTGGGCCAGCGCGCCGCACGCAGGGCGAGCAGCGCCGGCGCGACCACCAGGACGCCCATCGCGTCGCCGGTCCACCAGACCCACCACGTCGGCCAGAACCCGCCGGGGAGTGCACCGGTGAGGTGCAGGGTGCCGCATCCCACGGTTGCGCTGATGAGCATGCTGATGAATGCGCCGAGGAAGACCAGTGCGAGTGCGTCCCGCCAGCGATTCATCCGGGTGCGGAACCCGACTCGGTGAAGGAGCGCGTAGGAGCACAGGGGTGCGAGGGTGTCGCCCGTCGTGATCATGAGCACGGCCGTGATCGATGGCAGGTTCAGTGAGATGTTGATCAGAAACGCGCCGAGTGCGATCCCGGGCCAGGTGCGCGGGCCGATCAGGAGCAGGCCGGCCAGGGCGATGCCGCTCGCGGGCCACAGCGGTGTGACCTGGCCGCGCACGAGCTGCTGGAGCAGCCCCAGCTTGCCCGAGGCGTAATACAGCGCGGCAACGGCGCAGATCTGCAGGACCGTCATGGCACCGCGCCGGAGCCTGTCGCGGCTCGTAACCGTCATCGGGAAGTCTTCCCCTCGGCTTTGCTCCGTTGTCCATCGTCCGCTGATCCTGCCGGGTCCACCACACTGCCGCTCATCCGTGTGCCCTTTCACCATGCGCTCCGCCGGGATGGCGGCGGGTGACCGCTCGGGGCGTGTCGTAACCCGACGGTTCCACCCCAATCGCATCGCTGCGGGTCTGTGCGGCTTCAGCGCGGGGTGCGCAGGGCGAGGATGGCCATGTCATCGTGCGCGTCGCTGGGGTGGTGGTCGGCCAGGGCCTGCACGAACTCCTGCAGGGGCAGGGCTGCGTGTGTGGTGGCAATTTCGGCGAGTTCGTTCAGGCTCTCGTCGATGGGGTGGTCGGGGTGTTCGACAAGGCCGTCGGTGAAGAAGACCACGGTGGTGTCCGGGGGCAGGGGGTGGGTGTGGTCGGGGCGGGGCTGCCCGCTGTCGACGTTCAGTGGTAGTCCGGGCTCCGCGAACAGGTATTCCGCCCGGCCGCCGGGGGTGATCAGCAAAGGGGGGATGTGGCCCGCAGAGCTCCAGTGCAGCCTCCAGGCCTCCCCTGTGGGTTCGATGCGCGCCAGGCTGGTGGTGGTGACGGGGTTGTCGGTGATGGCCTCCAGGGTGCGATCGAGTTGGGCGAGGACCGCGCTGGGCGGAGTGCGCAGGGTGAACAGCAAAGCGCGCAGCATGTTGCGGGTGGAGGCCATGGCGGCGGCGGCATGCAGATCGTGACCGACCACGTCGCCGATGACGACCGCCACCGCACCGTCCGGAAGCAGGACGGCGTCGTACCAGTCGCCGCCCACATGGTGGGGTTCGGCGGCAGGCCGGTAGACGGCGGCGGCGTCGAAGGGCCGCATGTCGGGCAGCGTCGGCAGCAAACGCCGCTGGAACAGTTCGGATCCGGCACGAACCTGGTCGAAGAGGCGGACGTTTTCAATGGCGATGCCGGCGGCGCTGGCAAGGGCGACGAGGATGCTCTCGTCGCGGACATCGAAGGGCTGTCCGTCGCATCGCTCGGAGAGGTAGAGGTCGCCGTAGATTTCGCCGCGGACACTGACGGCGACGCCCAGCAGGGTACGCATGGGCGGGTGGCCGGGCGGAAACCCGACCGAGGACGGATGGGAGGAGATGTCGCCCACCCGCAAGGGTTCGGGGTGGTGGATCAGGTGTCCGAGCACGCCCAGACCGCGAGGAAACCCCACCTCGGCCAACGCCGACCGTTCCTGCTCGGACAGGCCGACGACGATGAACTGCTCCAGGAACTCGCCGGATGCGTCAAGAACTCCCAGGGCCCCGTAGCGGGCGCCGACCAGGTCCATGGCGGTGGTCACGATGCGGTGCAGCACCGCGGGCAGCTCCACCTCCCGGGTGATGGCCACCACCGCCTCCAACAGGCCCTGAATCCGGTTCTTGGCGGCGGCCAGAGCGCGCAGCTGCTCATCGATCCGGCCCAGCTCGGCGTCCAGACGCGCCAGCAGGTCAGGGCCGGGCGGCCGCTGCGCGCCTTTCCTCTTTTTGCCCGCCGACATCACGATCGCCTGTGGGAACGGTACTCGCGCTCGGCGGCCTTCAGCCGACAGGAGTCGGCGCCGGTCTGAATCAGCGTGCCCTCGAAGGCGAGCCGGTCGGCGACCGGCACGCACGGACGAGGTTGGGTGAAGGCCTTGTCCCGCTTGCTGAAAGGGGCGTTGGCGGCCACCGTGATGGCCTTGCGCTCCTCCCGGACGGTGAAGATCTGGAGCAGCAGCTTGGCGCCCTTCTTGTCCAGGTTCAGGAAGCCGAAGTCGTCCAGACACAACAGGTCGACCTTGCTGTAGCGGACGATCACACTGGACAGCCGCCGGGCGGCGTCGGCCTCGACAAGTTCGGCCCGGTTCTGCCGCTTGTCCCAGCGGATCCGCTCATACAGCCACTCACGCGATCGGTGCACCCACAGTCTCCTGACACGACCGTGATCAACCCGCACAGAGTGGCGTGGCGAGACAGCCCGACCCGCCCATTACGCCGAAGGCGGCATGTCACAAACCGTCATACAGGCCGGCTCCCAACCTCGTTGCCGAAACCGCGGCTCCCTGGCTCTGTTCGCGAGAAGGGGGAATGTTACTGAAGCAGGATCAGCTTGCGGAGTAGTTCGAATCCGGCTCGGTCGTAGAGTGCTCTGACCGGGAAGGTTCGCCGGGTCGACGGTTCCGGAGGTTGGATGTGCGGTGACGTCCGATCCGATCGCAGGGGGTGTGGTGGCCGAGC
>NZ_JBHVEE010000281.1:0-3607 GCF_042802415.1 Streptomyces sp. NPDC057486
GTGCGATGGCACGGCGGAGGGTAGTCCTCGTAGCCGAGGTACTCGGACGACCCCGACAACGCAGCGAGCGTGCGTGCCGGGCGTCGCCGGGCAGGCGGGACTTCCGACACACGCCCTACAGCACCCGCCCCGCCGCCGCCCGCAACGCGTCGAGCACCGGACGGATCAGGGGATGCCCCTCCGCCCCCTGCCGTACCGCGGCGAACACCCGCCGGGTCGGTGCGCTGCCCTCCACGGGGCGTACCACCACCCCCGCGAGTTCCATTCCCCGCAGCGCCGACCTCGGCACCAGTGCCACCCCGGCCCCCGCTCCGGCGAGTGCCACCACCGCGCGGAAGTCGTCCGAGGAGTGCTCCAGTCTCGGCTGGAAGCCGGCGAATTCGCAGGAGAGCACGACCACGTCGTGGCACGGGTTGCCGGGGTACGGGCCGATCCACGGGTCCTTCTCCAGGTCCGCGATCGCCACCTGGTCCTGGCCGGCCAGCCGGTGCCCCACCGGCAGCACGGCGTCGAACGGCTCCGAGTACAGCGGCACCCGGGTCAGCCGCCGGTCGTCCTCGCCGGGCGCGCCCCGGTATTCGACGGCGACCGCCACATCGACCTGCCGGTCGAGCACCATCGGCACGCTCGCGTCGCCCTCCGCGTCCTGCACCCGGACCCGGATGCCGGGCGCGGTCAGCGTCAGTTCGGCGATGGCGGGGGCGAGCACGAGCCCGATGCCGGTGGCGAACGCGGCGACCGTGACCGTACCGGCGTCTCCCGCCCCGTACGCGGCGAGCTCCGCCTCGGCCCGCTCCAGCTGGGCCAGCACCGCATTGGTGTGGGTCAGCAGGATCTCGCCGGCCGAGGTGAGCCGTACGCCACGGGCGCTGCGGTCGACCAGCCGGTGGCCGGTCTCCTGCTCCAGGGCGGCGAGCTGCTGGGAGACGGCGGACGGCGTCAGATAGAGCGCGGCGGCTGCCGCAGTCACGGTGCGGTGGTCGGCCACCGCACGGAGAATACGCAGCCGCCGTGCATCGATCATGTGATCCATTGTCCCAGGTCCCGGGGGGTGTACGGGACCTGGGACCGCCCCGCTCGTGGAGCTACTCGCCGAGCGCGGCCCGCGCCTCGACGAACGCGTCCACCGCACGGTTCACGTCGTCCGTGGAGTGCGCGGCCGACAGCTGCACGCGGATGCGCGCCGCTCCCTGCGGGACGACCGGGTACGAGAACCCGATCACGTACACACCGCGCTCCAGGAGCAGCTCCGCCATCCGGCCTGCCTTCGCCGCGTCCCCGATCATCACGGGGGCGATGGCGTGGTCGCCGGGCAGGATGTCGAAGCCTTCCTCGGTCATCCGGTTACGGAAGAGCGCGGTGTTGGCAGTCAGTCGCTCGCGCAGGTCACCGGCGGACTCCAGCAGGTCGATGACCTTGAGCGAGGCCGCCGCGATGACCGGGGCGAGGGAGTTGGAGAAGAGGTACGGACGGGACCGCTGGCGCAGCAGTGCGACGATCTCGGCACGGGCCGCGACGTAGCCGCCGGAGGCGCCGCCGAGTGCCTTGCCGAGTGTGCCGGTGATGATGTCGACGCGGTCCATGACGTCGTGCAGTTCGGGCGTACCGCGGCCGCCGGGGCCCACGAAGCCGACGGCGTGCGAGTCGTCGACCATGACCATGGCGTCGTACCGGTCGGCCAGGTCGCAGATCTCGCGGAGCGGGGCGACGTACCCGTCCATGGAGAACACGCCGTCGGTGACGATGAGCCGGCGCCTTGCCCCGGACGCCTCCTTGAGCTGCTGCTCCAGGTCGTCCATGTCGCGGTTGGCGTAGCGGAACCGCTTGGCCTTGGAGAGGCGGATGCCGTCGATGATGGAGGCGTGGTTGAGGGCGTCGGAGATGACCGCGTCCTCGGGGCCGAGGACGGTCTCGAACACGCCGCCGTTGGCGTCGAAGCAGGAGGAGTAGAGGATCGTGTCCTCCTGGCCGAGGAACGACGAGAGCCGCTGCTCCAGCTCCTTGTGGACCTCCTGCGTGCCGCAGATGAAGCGGACCGAGGCCATCCCGTAGCCCCAGCGGTCCAGCGCCTCGTGGGCGGCGCTGATCACCTCGGGGTGGTCGGCGAGGCCCAGGTAGTTGTTGGCGCAGAAGTTGAGCACCTCACCGGGGCGGCCACCGGCGGTGACGGCGACGGACGCGGACTGCGGGGTGCCGATCACGCGCTCGGGCTTGTGGAGTCCGGCGGCCTTGATCTCGTCGAGGGTCGTGCGCATGTCGTCGCGTACGGAGTCGAACATGAGGGGTGTCTCCTGGTGTGTACGGGCCGGTACGAGGTAGGTCAGACGGTCCAGTCGAGGATGACCTTGCCGCCGCGTCCGCTCGCCGCGTCGTCGAAGGCCGCCTCGAAGTCTCGGTAGCCGTACCGTCCGGTGACGACGGGGGCGAGGTCGAGGCCGCCCTCCAGCAGGACGGACATGGCGTACCAGGTCTCGTACATCTCGCGGCCGTAGATGCCCTTGATCGTGATCATCGAGGTGACGATGCGGGACCAGTCGACGGCGAACTCCTCGGACGGCAGTCCGAGCATGGCGATCCGTCCGCCGTGCGTCATGTTCGCGATCATGTCGCGCATGGCCTCGGGGCGGCCGGACATCTCCAGGCCGATGTCGAAGCCCTCGCGCAGGCCGAGGTGGCGCTGGCCGTCGGCGATGGTCTCCTCGGCGACGTTGAGGGCGAGGCTGGCGCCGACCTTCCGGGCGAGTTCGAGCCGGGCCTCGCTGACGTCGGTGATGACGACGTTGCGGGCGCCCGCGTGCTTGGCGACGGCCGCGGCCATGATGCCGATCGGGCCGGCGCCGGTGATCAGGACGTCCTCACCGACCAGCGGGAAGGACAGCGCGGTGTGCACGGCGTTGCCGAACGGGTCGAAGATCGCGGCGATGTCGAGGTCGACCGGGACCCGGTGCACCCACACGTTGGAGGCGGGCAGCGCGACGTACTCGGCGAACGCCCCGTCCCGGCCGACTCCGAGCCCGATGGTGGAGCGGCAGAGGTGGCGGCGTCCGGCCAGACAGTTGCGGCACTTCCCGCAGACCAGGTGGCCTTCGCCGCTGACCAGGTCGCCGACGGTGATGTCGACGACGTCGGCACCGATCGCGGCGACCTCGCCGACGAACTCGTGGCCGAGGACGAGCGGCGTCTTCACGGCCTGCTGCGCCCAGCCGTCGTAGTTGCGGATGTGCAGGTCGGTTCCGCAGATGCCGGTGCGGAGGACCTTGATCAGCACGTCCGAGGGGCCGATCTCCGGCTCGGGAACGTCCATCAGCCAGAGTCCGGGCTCGGCCTTCTGCTTCACGAGTGCCTTCACGGCTGCGGCTCCCTGTACGTGGTGCGAGGTGAACGCCCCGGGCCGGGGGCAGCCTGAAGGGAGCCTGCGGCCCGGGGAAGATGAGAGGGACGGCATGGGGGCAGCGCGCACGGTGATCGGCTGCCGCGCACCATCCTCCGCCGTCACGGAGAAATCTGCCGTACCCCGCGCCACAGGTCCATCGAGGTTTTCTTAAGCGCAGCCGCAGCTCCGCTTCATGCCCGCCCCGCGCGGAAGGGGCCGGCCGCCCTTCGGTGC
>NZ_JBHVEE010000282.1:0-3590 GCF_042802415.1 Streptomyces sp. NPDC057486
GCGCCAATGCTGTTGCGGCGGCCGCGCCGATGTTCCGAGCGCGCATGAACGTTCCTCTCCTCGACTGCTCGATACCCGACTCCATCGCTGTGCGGCGGACGTCGTAGGCGTTGGGCGTCGGACACGGCCAGGCAGGCATCGGCGTCCGACGACGAAACGCCACATGATATTAGAGGTCGCGCGTATGGGCGGGCGGGTCAGGGTGCGTGAGTAAGAAGGCCAAGGGCGGCAGTTGCCGGCTGCGGTGAGGTGGTTCTTTGTGGTCAGTCCGCCCCGGGACCGGCCGATGGCGTGGTCGGGCCGATTCGCCGACCGGGGCCCCTTTTTGCGGGCGCCGGCCGCGTGCTGATGCGCACGTACGATAAATCTCGCCCGGTCACGTTCTGGGGAATAACGGGCTCTGGAGAAGATCTTGTGATGGGCAGCACCTCGGTGAGGGAAGGCCTCATATCAATCCGGGCGGCAGGACTCACCGTTCGTGACCGGGCCTGCCTGACGGTGGAGCCGGCGGGTGCCGTTCCCGTCCCTGAGGCAGGCACATGCAAGATAGACGGCATGCCGAACGTGTTGGATCTCCCAGCCTCACTGACTCAGCGCGCAATCAAGTTCCTGCGCGAGCACGCCGAGGTGATCGATGCAGACCGCGGCATGAATGATGCGGAGTGCCGAATCCGTCTCGACGGGGTCTTCGGCTCGTACGACGGCCATGTGATCGCCTCGCTTCGACGCCTCCAGGACCGCTACACGGGGCTGAGCTACCAAAGCCCCTACTGGGGCGAGCGAATCTTCTTCGCACCTGTTCTGGAGCCGGACCCCGGTGACGAGCGGGTCGAGTTCCTCTACGCGATCCACCCGACCACGGCCAGCGGCACAGGCGCTTCAGTCCTACCCGACGGCACCGTGATGATCGGCTGGGGGACGGACGAGGTTCGAGCATTCCCGTCCCTGGACCACTTCATCGAGTGCGACGCGCTCCTTGCCGCCGCAGGGAACTTCACCCTCGTCGAGGGTGTCCACGGTGACGAGGTCGATCAACATCTGTCTGAGCTCCGCTCCCAGCGGCCGACGTTGCGGCTTGTAGAGAAAGCCTCTGGGCACACCTCACAGTGGTGGGCTGATCATCAGGTGCTGGTCCACCTCTGTCGTACGTGGGCTGACCTGTGGCAGAGATCCCAGCCGACCCTGCAAATCTGGACGGCGCCACCCGGCTGGTCGGAGCAACCTGACACTGGCCTGTGATCGACCGGACCGGGCCCAGTCAGGTCGCGAGAAGGATCCGTTTGCGGAGCAGGTCGAGCTTGGCGCGTTCGTAGCCCTTCGGTTCATCAGCTTGATTCGCTTCACGTGGCCCTCCACCTGGCCCGAACTCCAGGAGCTGGACTGGCCGACGACGACTGCGTCCTGGTCCCGACGTAGACCGGTGTCCAGGGAGTGCAGAGCTGGTAGGTCGTCGGCGAGGACGCGGTCCATCCAGTCGGGCAGCAGGTCGCCGGGTCGGTTGTGGAGCATAGAGGCGAAGGGCTGAGTCCTGCCGCCGGCCATCTCCAGCTCGGTGGTCGGGCTCGTCGCGAACGCGGAACGGATGCACGCGTGGTGCGAGCCGACGGTTTTCTCCACGGCCTCGGCAAGGTTCCGCCACAGGTGCCAGCCGTCGGCAACCTGCACGGCGTGCGGGGTGCCGGTTCGGGCGCCCTCGGCGCAAGCACCGGCCCGGTCCCGGCAGATGATCTTCACCTCCGGGTGCCCGGCCAGCCACGCGGCGAAGGGCTCGACGTCCCGACCTGGCAACACGTCGACGGGTCGGCGAGCCTCCAGATCCACCAGGACGGTGGCGTACAAGTCGCCCTTGCGTAGTGCGAAGTCGTCCACGCCCAGCACCCGTACCGGGCCCACCCGCCGGTCGGGCATAGTGCGGAGCAGGTTCAGCAGAGTGTCCTGGGCGACCCGGATGCCCAGCAGTGCGCCCAGACAGGCACCAGGTCGGCCGGGGTGCGTGCAGGCGATGGGCAGAAGCACCGACCGCGGCAGCGGGGTGGCGCGAGCGTGAGGAGTGGTCAGCCCCTCGATCTGCTCGGCAAACGGCACCGCTGTGCAGGCGCCGTTGAGGCAGCGGAAACGGCGCACAAGCAGCTTGACGCCCAGGGCCCTGCCCTCGATCGCCGGGTCCGGCAAGCGCCGGAAGTATCGGCCGTGCACCCGCCCCGAAGCCCTGGAACAGTGCGGATACCTCGCTCTGGCCGCTGGCGCGTGGGTGTGCAGGACGATCTGGTCCACCGAGTACTGAACGAACTCGACGACGACACTGGCCAAATGAGGAGGGAACGTCTCAGGACTTCGTGAACTGGAGGCCTGACATCATCTCAGAAGGCTTTGGTGGCACGGGCCGGATCACAAGATCTTCGTCAGAGCCGAATAACGTGATTGTCCACACCGGTAGTTCACTTTGCCGTGCAGGCTGTTCCCGGTTGCGACCTGCGTCCTGGCGACGCTGTGCCGGGGCCCGTCCGTGGATCTGCAACGACTCGCCCCCAGGGGATCGAACGCAGCACCTTGGTTCGCATCCTGGCCCGTTCGCCCGGCGGGCGCGCGCTGTCCCCTCACCGGCCCGCACACTGAATCCGGCTCCGCACGCGGCCCGGTACTCCAGGGCTGCGCCCCGTGCCCGCAGCTGGGGTTGCACCTCGATTTGGCTTTCCGGCCGATTTGGTATTCGGCATGGTCCTGGCTGATGCCCGGCCAGGTCACTGGCTGTGTCTGTGCGTTGGGTGAGCCATGGCTTTTCGCCGCTCGCTGTGTGGGGGTCTTCCGTGCAGGTGGGGGCTCTTTGCTGGCTCGGGCGGGGTTCTGGGGCTGTGTATCGGTTGGGTGGTCGGTGGTGGGGTGGGTGTCGGTTGTAGGCATTTGTTGGTGTGTCAGGTGTGCTTGCTGTTCTGCTTTTTGATGGTTTTGTGGGTGGTGGTCTGGTGTGTGGTGGCTGTTATGCGTCCGGTCGGCTGTGTGGGGTCACACGTTCGGTATTTCCGGTATGGCAGGTATGGGGGTCGTCGGTAGGTTCGTTTCGGGTCGGTTGCTGGGCCGGCGGTGTCTTGGGGAGTGGAGGTAGGGGCATGTCCACGCGTGCCGTTGCCGTGGCCGCCGCTGTAGGAGGCGCAGCGGTCCTTGCGGCCACCGGTATCACCTTTGCGTCGGCGGCCGGGTCCCTGAGGGCTGCTGCGTTTGTCCAGCGGGCCGTTCCTGTTGCAGTTGTCGTTGGTGATGCGGGTGGCGGGAACGGCGGTGGCTAGGGGGTGGTGACAACGTCGTGGTTACGGCGGTGATGGCTACGGCGCTGGTGGTGGTGTTTTGGCTGGTTTTGTTTGTGGTGCATGGAAATCCCGGCCCGTCGGAATCGGGCCGGGATTTCCGGTATGGGGGCGTGTTGTGGTGGATGCCTGGTCCCGGGTGGTGGTTTTGCGTGTGTGGTCCGGGTCGGGTGTCCTATAGCACCTGCTTGGCCATACTAAGTGTTTGCTGGGTTCCCCGCGTGTCGCGGTGGGTGGGCCTGGTCGGCTGGTGTTGTGACGGGGGAGGTTCGCCGGCGCGTGGTGTCT
>NZ_JBHVEE010000283.1:0-3479 GCF_042802415.1 Streptomyces sp. NPDC057486
GCATCGCGGCAAGGTGATCAGGCGACCACCGATAGGCCGGCGCGACTGCGTGATCGAAGACCTGCGTCGAGTGAGACGGATCATCGCTGGCCGAGAAGCCGACCAGAAAGTGCCCGCCAGGTGCCAGTACACGGTGGAACTCCGCCAGGATGACGGGGAGTTCTTGCGGCGGAGTGTGGATGATGGACCAACGTGAAAGTACGCCTCCCAGCTCGCCGTCAGCGATGTTCAACTCTGCCATCGATCCCACGTCGAACCGCAGGCCCGGGTAAGCCTGTCGAGCTGAATCGATCATCGCCGGAGAGGCATCAACGCCAAACGCCGCCAGCCCCAGCTCATCCAGGTAAGCGGTGATATGGCCAGGTCCACACCCCAGATCTGCGACCCGACCGTCCCCACTCGCACTTACGACCTCGGCGAAGGCACTCAAAATCGCGCGGTCCAAAGGCCTTTCACTCAGCTCGTCGCGGAACAGCTGCGCGTACAGGGGGGCAGCGGCGTCGTAGGCCTCGCGGGTGACACTGAGGGCATCGTGTTCGATCATGCTCACGACCGTAGTCCCTGGCGCTGAGGCGAGCCGGGGAATCACAAGCTTCCCTCCCGCCCGTTCGCCCGCGCCATCCGCAACCACCTGCGCAAGCGGTGTCCGTGCCGTGCTCCCCGTCCCGGCGGACCAGCAACGTCACCGACCCGCCGGGGTAGCCGGGACGGCAGGCCATCGGCCCTCGACCGCGGGACCTACGAGCAGCGCAACACCGTCGAGCGATGCATGAACCGAGTGGCGCGGCATCGCCACCCGCTACGAGAAGACCACCACCATCCACCTGGCCGGACTGCACATCGCGGGCACCTTCCTCTGGTCCGCCCGGTGATCCATACGAACCGGCTGAGGGCTGTCCCGTAGTCCCTGGTGGATCAGCGCGCGGCGTCAGATGTGGTGCATTGCGAGCCGGAGGGGCGTCCTGATACCGGGTGTGTTCGGGGCTCCGACAACGCGGCGAGGTGCCGCAGCTGTCGCCGTGCGTCCGCCAGGGAGTACGGGACAGGCCTCAACCCCAAGTAAGCGGGTCGAGATGGCGATAGAAGCGCAGACGCTCGTCGTCAAGGGCCATGCCGTACCTCTTGGCGAACGCCACATCCGCGGTCCGCGCCTGTTCCTCGTCCGCCCAGGTCTCTCGCGCATTGGCGAGCAGCAGCGCCAAGTCGGCGTGACGGTCGGCAGGCCCCAGGCGGCCCAGGTCGATGAAGCCCGACACGTCCAGGGTCCGCGGATCGAGGACGATGTTGGGCAGGCACAGGTCTCCGTGGCAGACAACCGTGTCGGCGAGCTCCTGAACCCGCCGCCGGGGGACCTGCCGGGCGAGGCCGGCCAGCAGCTCCGCGGCGGGCGTGTGCTGCTGCTCGACGGAAAGGAACTCTGGGTTCACCGCATCACGGGCCACGACGTCACGTGCCATGGCGACCATGGAGTCCAGGCCCTGGCGGAATGGGCACTCCGACACGGGCACCTCGTGCAGCCGACGGACCGCGTCCGCGATGTGTTCCCAGGCGGTACGCAGGTCCTCCGCAGGCACCTGATCAGCAGGTATTCCGGAGACGGCACTCGTTACCAAGCAGGCGCCGGCGTCACCGGAGTACCAGTCAAGAACCTGCGGTCCTGGCACGCACTGACCGCCCAGCCATGCGATCCGGTCGCGCTCGGCGCTCAGGTCGACTGCATCCGCGGCGGGTACGCACTTGGCATACCGGGTGGCATCCGCACTGCGAAAAACGCAGGCCCCCGACTCGCCCGCGGTGACACGCAGCCAGTCGCCACCACCTACGCCGAGCAGCGCCGGCGACACGGCTCGAGGTCCGGACCGATCGCTCATAGCGGCCACTCTAATGCTGCGACCGGAATCCAACTCACCCGTATGATCCCCGCCCCCGCACGGTCCCGGCCTGCGGCAAGGCATGCTCCAAACGAAAACGCCTGGTTTGATCTCTGACGTCCGTCGTCGAATGGTGAGTCGATCTTGATCACTCGGTCCCGTAACCGGCGTACGTCAGAGCGGCCTTCGTCTGAACATGTGCTCCGAGCAAGGAACACACACGTCCGGCGCGAAGGCCGCAAGGACGAGTCTGCTGCATCACGATGCCCGGCAGGAGCCGTTGGCGGAACTGTCATGCTTCCGGGGCGAGTTCCACTCCTGTCTCACCGCTCGTTCGGACGCGTTGTTCGCGCCGGCCGATGCCGTCCTGCGCGGCGACGGGCCGGTGAGGTCGCCGGCCGAGCTGTCACTGGTGGGCGAACACCGCCGCGGCCACGGCGGCCTCTACGCGGCCGAGGAACACCCGGCCCACCCCCACGTCACGACGTACACACACCTCGCAAGACGCAACCAGCGAAACAGCGAGCGAGGAAGTCGGCTACCCCACGCCCCCGCCGCACAGGTAAAAGATCAAGCTGGGGCGTGTATCGGAAGTGCCTGATGAGGATGGCGGAGAGCCCATTCCTGATCCAGAATGATTCGATGGTCACGCTTGAGACTCCCCGTTTGATCCTGCGTCGTTGGCGCGAGGAGGACGTTGCGCCCATGGCTGCCGTCAATGCCGACCCCGAGGTCATGCGGTGGATCCGTGACGGCAGCGTCCGTGACGAACAGCAGACTCGCGACGGGATCCAGGCATGGGAGAGGGAGTGGGAGTCACAGGGCTTCGGCCTGTTCGCCGTGGAGATCCGGTCCACTGGCGAGTTGGCCGGGTTCACCGGCCTTTCAGTGCCCGACTTCTTGCCGGAGGTACTGCCGGCGGTCGAGGCCGGCTGGCGGCTGGGACGTTCCCACTGGGGGCAGGGCCTGGCCACCGAGGCTGCTGCGGCCGCTGTGCGGTTCGGGTTCCAAGAGCGAGGGCTGGAGCGAATCGTCAGCATCACTCAAGTGGGCAACGACGCCTCCGAACGGATCATGACCAAACTGGGGATGCATCCCGTCCGTGAGACCGTCAATCCCACCGGCGGTCGGCGAGTACGCGTGTTCGAGTTGTCGTCGGACCAGTACGCCACAACCGCTCGTTGATGGCGGCAACGAGGACGGTAGCCTCGTAGCCGGACCGCAAGTTTGTCGTACCTGGTGGCCACGGCTCGATGTCTCTCGAGGCGATTCATGCCGCACTCGACCGCGTGCCGTGCCTTGTAGCCCTCTGGGTCGAAGCTTCGGTGCGGGCGGCCGGGCTTCTTGCCCCTCGGCAACAACGGTTCCAGTACCGCCGATTGCTCGTCCGTCAGATCTCCACGAGCTGCGGCCGGGCTCGAGCGCGCAGACGATCGAGTACGGCCGGCCGGGGACAGGGGGATGTGCTGGTCCTTGCCCCCGGTCGTGGGTGCGACAACGGAGCTTCGCTGTGGTGGGCCCCGGCCAACCGGGGGAGCGGGACCGGGCCCCCCACGGTGGTTTTGCCCCCCCCCCAAAACCCCAAACCGGGGGGTAACACCCGGGCGA
>NZ_JBHVEE010000284.1:0-3290 GCF_042802415.1 Streptomyces sp. NPDC057486
GCTACCTCGCCGGCCTTCACCTGCGCGCATCGATGATCTGGGTCAAAGACCTCATCCGGACCACCCGTTGATCACGACTCGATACGCGCCCTAGCTACTGAACTTGATTGGGTGATGTCGGCGCCGTTCGCCTGACGGTGGTCGCTCAGCTCGGGTAGCTCTGGACCGTGAGATACGCGCAGGGCGGCGGGTTGACCGACGCTGGAAGGGCCGCGCGGGAGCGGATCCGGCTTCAGGCCGTTGAACGCTTCGAGCGCGGGGAGAAGAACCGGGAGATAGCTGCCGCGCTGCGAGTCAGCGAGCGGTCGGTGGAACGGTGGCGCCGCCAGTGGCGCGAGCGTGGCGAGGCTGGAGTCCTGTCGAAGGGCTCACCCGGGCGGCCGAGGCTCAGTGAAAAGCAGGTCGCCAAGCTGGAGCGGGAGTTGGAGCGCGGCCCCCTGGTCCACGGCTGGGTTGATCAGCGGTGGACCCTGGCCCGGGTGAGGACGCTGATCGGCCGGCTGTTCCATGTGAGCTACACAGTCGAGGGGACATGGCGGTTGCTGAAGCGGCATGGCTGGTCGTGGCAGCAACCGGCCCGCCGCGCGATCGAGCGTGATGACGATGCGGTGGACCTGTGGAAGAAGGAGGTCTGGCCGCGGGTAAGAGCATCGCGGCGGTCTGCGGCGGATGGATCGTCTTCGAGGACGAGGCCGGTCAGTCGCTGATGCCGCCGCGAGCCAGGTCCTGGGGCCGCCGGGGCTGCACCCCGGTGGTCCGCGTGCGCGGGCGGGGCTCGGGCCGGGTATCGATGGCAGGCATGACCTGCTATAAGCCAGGCGAGCGGTCCCGGCTCTTCTACTCCGTCCGCGAGTACACCGGACGCAAGGACCAGCCCAAGGGCTTCGGCTGGCGCGACTTCCGCGACCTGCTGATCCGCGCCCGCATCCAGCTCGGCGGCCCGATCGTCCTGGTCTGGGACAACGTCCGCCTGCACCTGACCAAGTCCTTACGGGCGTTCATCGAAGCGAACTCGAACTGGCTCACGGTCTTCCAGCTGCCCACCTACGCGCCCGACCTGAACCCGCAAGAAGGCATCTGGTCGCTGATCAAGCGCGATATCGGCAACCTCGCCGCAGCCGACCTCAGCCAGATCACCCGTGCCGTGAAGCGCAAGCTCAAGATGCTGCAGTATCGACCGGAGGTCATCAATGGCTGCCTCGCTGGCACCGGCCTGGTGCTGGAAGTGTGAATACGCTGGCTGGCCGATCGGCGATGGAGCCTGCGTGGTCGAAGTCTAAAAGTTGCTGGTCAGATACGGTGACGCGATGAATGAGAGCCTGCCTGTCGACGTAGCCGACGTGCTTGCGGCAGTCCTGAACGGGGACACCCCGGTTCATATCGCGCTCCAAAGACAGGTTCCGCACCTCAGCCTGCGAGCGCGCTGCACATGCGGGTGTGGCACCGCCTACTTCGAGCTCGACACCAGCAAGGTGGAACCTGCGCCCACCGGCCCCGGCACGGTAGTAGCGGGCGAAGCGCAGCTCCTCACCGAAGCCGGCGAGTGTCCCGGTGAGGTCCTGGTCTTCACCCAGGGCGGCTACCTGTCCTGGCTGGAAGTCTGCTCATGGAGCGACGACATCGAAGTGACACTGGCCGCCGCGCGTCACTGGTTGCAGACACGCTCTTGATCCCCAACGACCAGCCCCCAGCGGGCTCCGCGACACAGCCGACATCACGAGTTCAAGTTCAGTAGTGTCATGAGTCTTTGATTCGGTTCAGATATCCGGCGGGCGTTAGAAGATCTCGTCGGCGGTCTTTGTCCAGACGAAGGGTCTGGGGTCGTCGTTCCAGGTGGCGACCCAGGTTCGGATGTCTTTCTCCAGGACTTGGACATTCTTGTGGACGCCACGCCATATCTGCTTGTCCGTCAGCAGACCGAACCAGCGCTCGACCTGGTTGAGCCATGAGGCGCTGGTCGGCGTGAAGTGCATGTGGAACCGCGGATGGGCCAGCAGCCACTTCTGGATCGCGGGGGTTTTATGGGTAGCGTAGTTATCGCAGATGAGGTGGACGTCGAGGTGTGCAGGAACTTCCTTGTCCAGCTTGGCCAGGAACTTCTTGAACTCCACCGCGCGGTGCCGGCGGTGGAGCGAGCTGATGACCTCGCCGGTGGCCGTGTTCAGGGCCGCGAACAGGGTCGTCACGCCGCCGCGCAGGTAGTTGTGGGTGCGGCGCTCGGGCATGCCCGGCATCATCGGCAGCACCGGCGCCGACCGGTCCAGTGCCTGGATCTGTTGGGTCGGGGATGGGACGCCTTGCGGCCTTCCGGCCGTAGGTCTCCCCGTCCCCGCCCGCCGAACCCGCCGTGCGGGTCATCCCCGCAACGGGCTCTCCACGTGATCCGATGGGTCAGTTGACGAGTTCCGAGACCTGCCCGACGAATGCCACGTCGTCGTGGTCGATCTGTCGGAAGCGTGCTCCCGCCGGGTCGACCTCGTCGATGTTGTACGGCGTCGAGATCTGCGCGCCGCGGAAGCGGTAACGCTCGACTCGCGTCTTCGCCGGGTTGTAGAGGACCAGGCCGTCCTCACAGATCCGGTCAGCCCCGTAGAAGCGGCGCCGGGTCTGCTTTCAGGTCATGTGCGGGTGCTTGCGACGGATCCAGTAGATCATCCTCCACCAGGCGTACCAGCCCAGGTAGGAGAAGGTCTTCTTGGAAGCGCCGTAGCGGAAGTAGGCAGCCCAGCCCCGTAGGACCGGGTTGATCATCCGCAGCACCTGCCCGATCCGGAGTGAGGTCGTGCTTGCCCCCGTGGCCTCCTTGATCTTGTGCATCACCCTGGCCAGGGCGTCCTTGGACGGAATGGTCAACACCACACGGCGCCCGTCTCCCCGCTGCCACCGCTGGATGCGAAAGTCCAGGAACACGAAACCGTCGTCGATGTGGGTGATGTGGGTCTTCTCTACCGAGAGGGTCATCTTCAGCCGCTCGGCCAGCATCTGCGCGGTCTCCGTCCGGATCGCCTCCGCGTCCGACCGTTCACCGTGCACGAGCACGACGAAGTCATCCGCGTAACGAATCAGACGGTAGTTCGGCTGTCCACGTCGTCGTCGCTGCTGGCGACGCCAGGGCGGGCTCATCTCCCGTTCCCAGATGCCAGCGAAGTGGCGGTCCAGTACGGAGAGATAGATGTTGGCCAGCAACGGAGAGGCCACGCCCCCAACGCAATGGGTAACTCGAGCATGAGTCACCCTCCGTAGCGTCTTGATCTTGATGCTGGTCGTCGGCAGTGCGCTCACGCACGGGT
>NZ_JBHVEE010000285.1:0-3199 GCF_042802415.1 Streptomyces sp. NPDC057486
GCCAAGACCGCCCCGCACCCAAACCCACCCCGCTACAATCCCCACACCCAAGCCGTTGACCAGCAGTAATGGAAAAGTACGGCTGGAGTACTAGTACTCCAGCTGGACTTCGGTGCATGTCGGCGAGCATCCAGCGTTACCCGGTGGGCTCGTTGCCGTCGAACTCCCAGACCGCCGGCAGGCGGGCGGCAGCCCACTCGTAAGGCCGCGGTCCTTTGGCTCTTTCGCCGCGGGAGAGCCGCTGCCGTGCCTCGTCGGGGCCCTGGGCCGATGAGGTGCTCGATGCGGGGGCCGTGGACCTGCTGGGACTTCGGCACGGCCACGGCGTAGGACAGGCCGGCGTCTTCCAGGAAGCGTCGGAAGCGAGAGTCCTGCCCATAGGTGGCATCTGCCGCGACCCAGGCGATGGGCAGCGGCGGGACAAGGGCCCGCAGGACCATGGTGCGGGCCAGTTCGTTCCTGTACGAGCTCGTGGGAGGGGTGGCGGGCGTCGCTGAAAGCCGAGTTCGGGGCGATCTTTGCGCATCTGGAGGCACGACGGAGACGTCAGCTGACGGGGGCCGAGGCCCGGTCGATCGGTCATGGCGGGATCGGGCTGGTCGCCCGCGCTGCGCGCGTCAGGGAGGCCACCGTGTCGCTGGGGGTACGCGAACTCGACTCCGCGGACGCTTCCCTGGGGCGAGCACGCCGGCCGGGCGGGGGCCGAAAGAAGCTGGCTGCCCTTGATCCCGGCCTGCGGCCCGCGCTGCTGGCTCTGGTCGAGCCGGAAGAGCGAGGGGACCGATGTCGCCGTTCGCGTCAGCCGGTGGCGGGCGAGGTGCCCAGGAAGCCGGACAGGGCGTCCAGCAGCCGGTCGACGTCCTCGTCGCTGTTGTAGGGGGCCAGACCGATCCGCAGTCCACCCTCATCACCCAGTCCGAGCCTGCGGGATGCCTCCAGCGCGTAGAACGAGCCGGCCGGAGCGTCGACGCCTCGCTCCGCAAGGTACCGCGAGGCAGCGGCGGCGCTCCGCCCCGCCGGAGTGAGCAGCAGTGTCGGCGTGCGGTGGGCGGCCCGGGAGTGCACGGTGACACCGCCGAGAGCGGCCAGTCCTTGCTCGATGCGGGCCCGGAGGGTGTCCTCGTGGGTCTCGATCGCTTCGAAGGCGGCGAGGAGCCGTTCCCGGCGGGTGCCGTCGGTGCCAGGGGCCAATCCGGCGAGGAAGTCCACCGCCGCGCGGGCGCCGGCGAGCAATTCGTAGGGCAGCGTGCCCAGTTCGAAGCGTTCGGGAACCACGTCGGTGGAGGGCAGGAGCTTGTCCGGTCGCAGCGTCTCCAGCAGCTCGGGGCGGCTCGCCAGCACGCCGAGGTGTGGGCCGAGGAATTTGTACGGCGAGCAGACGAGGAAGTCCGCGCCGAGGCCGGGCAGGTCGACGGCGGCGTGCGAGGCATAGTGCACCGCGTCCACATGCAACAGCGCTCCGGCCCGGTGTACGAGGTCGGCGACGGCCGGGATGTCGGGGCGGGTGCCGATCAGATTGGATGCTGCGGTGATCGCGACCAAGCGGGTGCGCGCGGAGAGCACCTGTGCGATGTCGTCCGTCGTCAGCTCACCGGTGGCCGGGTCGAAGTCTGCCCAGCGGACGGTGGCGCCCACAGTCTCGGCCGCCTGGATCCAGGAGCGGATGTTGGAGTCGTGGTCGAGCCGGCTGACGACCACCTCGTCGCCGGGGCCCCAGTTCTTGGCGAGGGTGCGCGACAGGTCGTAGGCGAGCTGGGTGGAGCTGCGGCCGAAGACGATGCCCCGCGGATCGGCACCCAGCAGGTCGGCCAGCGCGCGGCGGGCGCCGGTCACGGCAGCCTCCGCGTTGCGCTCGCCCTCGGTGGTGAGACCCCGGTTGGCCAGCGGGTTGGCCAGTGTGTCCGCGATGGCGTCGATCACCGGTTGCGGTGTCTGGGTGCCGCCGGGGGCGTCGAAGCGGGCGGTTCCCGACTTCAGGGCGGGGAACTGGGCGCGGACGGCGTCGACATCGAAGCTCATGCGTACTCCTGTAGGCGAGATGACGAGGTGAGCGCCACGGTACGGGGTGCGGGAGCACGGCTGCCGGTGCGGGGAGCCCTGCTTGCCCGGTACCGCTGCGGCGCGGGGCCGAGGAACGCGGCTCCCTCCCTTCCGCATGTCTGCCGCCGGTCCTTCGGGATCCCACAGCAACGCCCGGCACGGATCAGTGATGTCGAGCTTCGGGTCGGCACACATTGGCTACGGCGCATCGTGATCCGCTCAGACGGACGGCGCCGCGGTCGAAGCGGTCGGAGTGGTCCGCAGCTGGTCGACGCCCGAGCGCATCGCCCATACGAACAACGATGAGCGCGACGGTGCCCACCGTGACGGAGTCGTATGGCGTCGGCAAGCGCCCGGATTCGCCGAAGGTGCCGAGCCAGGACCGGTCCTGCAGGTGCAGTTGAACACTCCCGAGACGGGCAACGCACTGTCCGGACGGGTCCTCGACGAACTCCTCACCGTCCTCGCCACGTTGGACGACGACCCCGGCATCCGAGTGCTGGTCCTCTCCGGCGCGGGAGACAACTTCTGTCTGGGCGGAGAGCGGAGCGAGTTCGCCGAGCTGCTCGCCGCCGCCCCCGGTGGGGCGGGCCTCCACGCCCTGGGCAACAAGGCGCGCCGGGTGTGCGACGCACTCGCCACCACTCATGCGGTCACCATCGCCCGGCTGCACGGCGGAGTGATCGGAGCAGGCCTGGGACTCGCGATCTTCTGTGATCTGCGGGTCGGGGCGGACACCTGCCGGTTCCGCATGCCGGAGCTGGGCCTCGGAGTTCCGCCGGCCTGGGGCGGGGTCCTTCCCCGGCTGCTCGCCGAGTCGGGGGCGGCGAAGGTCCGTGAGCTGATACTCACGGCGGACAACTTCGATGCCGTGCGGGCGGCGGAACTCTCCATACTCCACAAGGTCGTCCCGGAGGACGACCTCGACAGCACCATCGTGCGGTGGACCAAGCCCCTGGTCCGCAGGTCTCCCGCGGCCCTGCGGAGCGCCAAGGTCATGCTCAATGCCTACGCGGGCGCTGCCCGCCTCGCGGACGCCTCGCTCTTCGACGCGGAGCTGCTGACCGCCTCGGTGGCGGCGGCGCAGACGGCGCGGGCGCGCTGAACTGCCGGACCCCCAGGGCATGAGTGAGGCCCGGCACGCGTTGCGGTGCCGGGC
>NZ_JBHVEE010000286.1:0-3123 GCF_042802415.1 Streptomyces sp. NPDC057486
TAGTCGCCTTCGGTGAGGGCGGCGGTGGTGCCGATGGTGTCGGTGATCTGGGTGAGGAAGCCGACGCCGCGGGGGCGGGCCCAGGTGTCGACCACAGCCTGTAGTTCCCGTGCCCGGTCCGCCTCGCCCCGCAGAGCGGCCAACAGACCCAAATACGCACGGGTGTGATGCGCGAGCAGCAGATATCCGTGCGACGTCGTCAGCTCCAGGCAACGCTGCCCGGTCCGCTCCGCCTCGTCCCACTCACCCACCGCGATCTGGTCCAGCATGATCAGATGCCACACCGTCATGCTGTTGCGCACGAAGCCGGTTTCGGCCTCGCGGTCCACGGTGTGCTGGAGATGGCGCCGGTACTGGCCGAGGATGTCCACGTGGTAGGCGGCGACCCCCAGTCGGCTGATGTCCCACGGATCCATGCCCGCAAGGTTCGTGAACTCACGCTCCACCCGCTCGCGCACACCCGCACCATGCCGGACCACGTCGCCCCACGCGTCGCGGTAGACGAGGGAGCGGGACGGGACCAGCGGGCCCAGGGAGCCGAGGAGTTCGCGGGTCTCCTCCCACTGCGCCCGGTCACCGGCGTACTGATCGATCGCGAGCAGCAGGTTCACCAGCCGTGTGAGCATGTCGGATGCCTGGTCCGGCGCACGGTCGCGCAGGATCGCGATCGTCGCCGAAACCCGGCGGTGCGTGAGCCGTACGTCCCCGTCCTCGAAGAGCGCCATGGAGGCCGAGGTGACCACGGCGGCCGGGGGATCGTCGGTCCCCGGTGCCAGGTCGGAGCGGACGAGCCGCTGCGCCTGGTCGAAGAGCCCTGCGTGGCCCGCGACGAAGGCCGCGTCACCGAGCCTGCGGGAACGCTCCTCGTGGCTCTCGCTCAGCTCCGCGGCCCGGGTCAGCCAGGTCACGGCGGCCACCGCGCCGCCGCGCCGGGTCGCCGAATCCGCCGCCGCCTCCAATGTGCTCGCGATCCCTTCGTCGGGGTCGATCACCGAGGCCGCCAGATGTGTGGCACGCCGTTCGATGTCGTCACGGTGCACGTCGGCGAGGACCGCGTGGGCGGCCCGGCGCTGATTGGGTGTGGCCGCCTGCACCACGGTGGAACGGATCAGCGGGTGCCGGAACACGAAGTCGCCGCTGACGGGGGCGATGTCCAACAGGCCGGCCGCCACCGCCTCGTGCGCGTCACGCATGCGGTAATGCCGCTGACCGGGTGCGGGCGTCGAACCCGGTGCCGCGCCGACACCGTCCAGGGCGCCGCGCAGCAATTCCTCACGGACGTCGGCGCTGAGCTTGTCGATACGGGTGCGGTACACATGCTGGAGGCGTCGGGGCAGCGGCAGGGGCGTGTCTCGCAGTCCGAGGCTCTCCGCCGCCGCGACCTCCGCGTGCGCGCCGCTCAGATGGACGGCCAGTTCGAGCAGCGCCAACGGGTTGCCCTGGGCCCGGTCCAGCACCAGGCGACGGACCTGGGGAGCGAGGCCGGGGCGGTGCAGGTCCAGCAGCCGCCGCGCCTCCTCGTCCGGGAGAGCCCTGACCGGAAGTTCTGGCAGGGCGGCGGTGTCGAAACCGGACGGCACGTCGCCACGCAGCCCGACGACGAGCTTCACGGAACTGCCGGTGAGCCTGCGCCCCACGAACCCGATCACCGCGATGCTGGCGGCGTCCAGCCACTGGCCGTCGTCGAGGACCAGCAGGAGTGGCCTGGTCGAGGCGGCCAGGGACAGCAGGTCCAGGGCGGCGATGCCGAGCGACATGACCGACGGTGGCTTGCCGGTGCCCCGCCCGAAGGCCGCGTCGAACACGGTACGGTGCACCTGGTCCAAGCCGTCGACGGCGGGCAGCAGGGAGTGCAGCAACTGGTGCAGACCGGCGAGGGGCAGCCCGGACTCGGCCTCCACGCCGACGGCCCGGATCACCTCCTGGCCCGCCCGCGCAGCCAGTCGCGCGACATGGTCGAGCAGGGCGCTCTTACCCACCCCGGTCTCTCCCCGCAGGACGAGGGCCTGCCCCTCCGCGGCCGTCACGAACGCAGACAGCCGCCCCTTCTCGTCGTCTCGGCCGATCATCGTCACGTGTGACTCCACGGCGCCCCCACTTCCCTCGTCACCGGACCAGTCACGTGTGTTCATACTGGAGCATATGTGTGCGCAGGGACGACCTTGCGGTACCCCGTGGGGCAGGCGCGGGTTCCGCTCGCCCCGTGACGGCGGCGCACGCCGGACGGCCCGCCCTGGCAGGAGGCCGATCTTCCGGACTCCTGCCCCGCGCGGCTGCCGTACCGCTTGCTTCACCTTCGTTGACACACCTCATGGAGCAGGGTACGGGTACATGTGTTCATTCATCATCAGACAGCATAAAAGGATGCTTTTCTCGATGTGGGTCGAGCGAGCCCGGCCTGGGCCGTTCCGGTGCCGAAACCGCCGGGTTCGCCGACATGCGACCGGGCACAACCGACATCACCCTGGACGGTGGCCGCTGACACCACGTTGCGGGTGCTGGGCACGTGCATGACGGTCGCGGGTGGTGCGGTGGAGGACGGTACGCAGGTGCAGCTGTCCACGTGCACGGGTGCGGCGTCGCAGAAGTGGGCGGCGCAGCCGAACGGTTCGCTGGTGGCCACACGGTCCGGCAAGTGTCTGGACGCGACCGGTCCCAGCTCGGCCAACGGCACCAAGCTCCAGATCCGGACCCGCGCGTCCAGCGTCAACCAGCTCTGGAAACTCCCCGTCTGACGGACTGTTCACACCGGCGCCGGGCCGGGCGGGATGCGTGTCCTGCCCGGCCCGGTGTTTCTTGTCGTCGAGAGTCGAGAGTCGAGAGTCCGGGGCGGGTTCTCGCAGCCGTCAGGTGAACCGGTCCCACGCATCCGACGGCTGCCCGTCCTCCGTCGGATGCGGCGACTGCCGGCGCAGAGTGCCGAGGCCATGCAGAAGCGTGTCGACGACGACGTCGGCCGCCCGCCCGGGGCTCAGCTGCGACTGTTGATGCGGCGCGAGTGTCACCAGTTCGATCAGCAGGGCGTTTACCCAGCCGTGGGGGAGGTCGGGGCGTAGGAGGCCTTCGTGGGTGGCGCGTTGGAGGAAGGTGTCGACTTCCTCGACGCATGCGTCGCGGCGGTTG
>NZ_JBHVEE010000287.1:0-2965 GCF_042802415.1 Streptomyces sp. NPDC057486
GGCGACGCACCGCGCGGTCCGGCGGGGTTGCTCCGGCTCGCGGGGGCGTGGATGGCAGGTCCCGCCCGCGCGAGCCCCCACTTCCGACCGTGCGTCGCGTCCTGGCGCCGTCACCGGCCGCCCCACCCCACCTACCCTGCGTCGTTGCGATGCTGAAAGGTGTCCCCGGATGTCCTCCACTCCCACTGCCCTGGACCGGCTCGTGAACCCCGCGGGCCTGCCGACTCTGGGTCTCGAACTGCCCCTCGACAACGACTGGGGCACGACCCGGCTGCGCGCCGACCGGGCCGCGGGCCGTTCCTTCGGCGTCCCGGACCTGACCCGCCATGCCAAACTCGCCAACCTGGCAGACGAGTTGAACTTCGCAGGGCTCTGGGTACGGGACGTCCCCCTCTACGATCCTGAGCAGTTCGGCGACGCCGGCTCCGTCTTCGAGACGTTCACGCACCTCGGGCACCTCGCGGCCGTGACCGAGCGGGCCGTGCTCGGTACCGCCGCCGTCGTGCTGCCGCTGCGCCATCCGCTGCTGGTCGCCAAGGCCGCGGCCACCGTCGACGTGCTCTCCGGCGGCCGGTTCGTCCTCGGCCTCGCGAGCGGGGACCGGCCCGTCGAATACCCGCTGTTCGGGGAGGACTTCCAGAGCCGCGGTGCCGCGTTCCGCCGGGGCGTGGAGGTCCTGCGCGCCGCGTGGGCCCGGCACACCGACGGCGCGGGCATGGAGCTGCCCGAGCTCGGTCTGGGTTCCGACCGCCATCTGGACGTCCTGCCCAAGCCGACGGGTCCGTCCGTGCCCCTCGCCATCGCCGGGCACGCCCAGCAGTCCGCCGAGTGGATCTCGCAGAACGCGGACGCGTCCCTCAACTACCCGCGTCCGCTGGGGGCCTTGCGCCTCAAGACGAGGGAGTGGCGGGAATTGACCGCCGGCACGCTCAAGCCGTACCTCACGCCCATGCAACTGGACCTCACCGAGGATCCGTCCACGGCGGCGAGCCCGATCCGGCTCGGTCTGCGCACCGGGCACCGGGCCCTGATCGACCATCTGCGGACGATGGGCGAACTCGGCGTCGCCCATGTCTCGTTCAACCTCCGCCCCGGCGACCGCCCTGTGGAGGAGGTCCTCCACGAGCTCGCCGAGACGGTCCTGCTGCACTTCCCCTCCCCCAGCACGGCGACCGGGACCGGTGCAGTCGGCGTTGTCGCTTCCTGAACACCGGCGGCACACCGGCTCCGCATATGTCAGCAGGTCCGCTTCTTGAGGCATGGTGTGACATGTCGGCGGACAAGCATTCGCCGAAGTGCGGGATGCCGCGCTCTCCTGGAGGGCGGCGCCGCTGGTGGCCACGATCGTTACCACTGGGAATGCGGCGAAGTCGACGAGCATCCAGGACGGGAGCCGGGTGAGCAGCCAGCCCGCGGCGTCCTCCTGGTCGGCGAGGTTCGGGTTCACCGAGCGCATCGCGCGATCGATAAGGCCCGCATAGACGCCGTTGATCAGTATTGTCAGGCCGGACAGTCCCGGCCCACGGCGTGCGTCGGAGACTCTGCCACCTCGGTCAGCCCGCCGGGCAGGACAAAGGTCAGCGAAGCGATCGTGATCACCACGACCGGCACGGGTGTCGAGCTCCTGGTCAGCCGGCCGAAGAGTTCGGCAGGGCAACAAACTGGGTGACGATCCAGCCGAACGGCACCACAAGCGCTGGCCAGGACGGCGAGGGTGGCGACCGTCTCGTGCAGCCCGAACAGTCGGGTGCCGACGTCGGGGACCCTTGGAAGCTCTGCTCGCGCAGCCGGCGGACGATCAGCGTCAGCAGGGGGAAGCCGACCAGCACGCAGCCCTCGTAAGCGAAGACGGACCTCCCTGACTGGTAGCCGATCCCGATGTGGGTCTCCACACATGTGGCGTCTACCAGTCCGGGGGCGACTGACAGTGCTTCACGCCCGACAGCCGCAGGTGCATGATCTGGCCGCGCTGCGCCGCAATGCGTACCTTGGCACAGATCGGTTCGAGCAGGTGCGACGGCCAGGCACCGGCCGCCGCGATCACGGCATCCGCGCCGACGAACTTCATCGTCGACCCGCACGCTGCGGACCGTGCTGCCGACGACGATCGCGGCCGCTCCCTCGACGATCCGCGCGCCGGCCGGACTGCGGCACGGCACATCGACGGAGCCGGCAAGCCATGCGAGCGGTGACGGACATCTCCGGCATGGGCCCAGCGCCCGAGAGAGGCGCCCGACCGGCCCCGAAGCCGTCTGCGGCACTGGACCGGCCTCTCCGCCACTGGGGCCGCCGTGCCGCACCGTCCTGGATCGCGGACAGCGCAACCGCTTCCCGGCCGGATCGACCACCGCCACCTACGCCCACAGCAGAGGCACCACCATCGAGTGAGGCCACCTCTTGCATTAACCCGCGCATGCAAGTATTGTTTCTGCATGTAAGGCGCGTTTGCATTTACATTCGGCGCTCACCCGGTGGGCCACCCCTCCCCCGGTGCCCCGGCCCCGTCAGCGGAGCCGCCGCACTCGCGGGCGTCCACCCTTCCCCCACAAAGGCACCATCATGTCCCTCAAGGAAATCCTTCCCGGCAACCTCGGCTTCGGCACCGCCCCGCTCGGCAACATGTTCCGCGCGATCCCCGACGAGGAGGCCGCCGCCACCGTCGAGGCCGCCTGGGACCAGGGCATCCGCTACTACGACACCGCCCCGTTCTACGGCGCCGGCCTCGCCGAGGAACGCCTGGGCGAGGTCCTGTCCACCAAGCCCCGCGACGCCTACATCCTGTCGACCAAGGTCGGCCGCGTCATCCTCGACGAACACGAGACCGCCGCCCGCGACCTCGGCGAGAAGGGCGGCCTGTTCGAACACGGCAACCCAACAAAATGCTCCACGTATGGACCGCCGAAGCCACCGAACGCTCCATCGAGGACAGCCTCAAGCGCCTCGGCGTCGACCGCCTCGACATCGT
>NZ_JBHVEE010000288.1:0-2940 GCF_042802415.1 Streptomyces sp. NPDC057486
GGTCGAAACCGGGCGGGGCGCTCCCTTGCAGGTCGGAGGCCGGCGCCGCCCAGCACGGCCACCGACCGGGAACGGCGGAGAAACGGCAGGTGCGAGCGGCGGGTCGCAACCCGGTGCACGCTCGTCTGCCACTCGGTGTTCGCCACCGGGACGGTGGTTTTCACACGAGCGTCGGAGTTGTGACCATCTGTCGCCACCAGTGACATCCCAGGCGCGCAGCACGCTGGAAGGAGTGACCCCGTCGTGGGGGTCGAGGCGCTCGCCCTCATGGGGAGGTACGCGAGCGCCGACCGCAGGAGCGGGCTGGTTCCCCCGTGCCGGCCCGCTCCTGCTCGCATACGGCAGCCCGGGTGTCCACGTGGCAGTCGCGCCCGGGCTGCCGTCGTCGGCGGGACGACCGGTAAGCCGTTCCCCCTGACAAGGCGACCCTCAACAGCCCCCTTTCATCGTGGACGCCACTCCTGCTGATAGTCGGGATGCCGCGCATACGGCTGCGCAAGCAGCGCCAAGGCGTGGCTCAGCGCAGCGGCCTGACCTTCCAGCCAGGCGGCATCGACGAGGTCGTCCGTCTGCACCGGAATACCTGCCGCCGTCATTTCCGTGACCCGACGTGTGGCCCCGGCGGCCAGGATGGTTGCCCTCTCGCAGGCGTCCACGACGGCCTGCCTCGAATTGACGTCGGCGACGACCAACTGCCAGTTCTGCATCCGACGCGCCATCGCGCTCTGGCGTTCTTCCGTGTAGCGGGCCCGCAGAAAGTGGATGAGGTCATCGATCAAGGCAGTCCTTCGGAGCAGGAAGGGCCGCTGTTCGGGACGGCCCCCTCAAGAGGAGCTCACAAAATGGGCGCCCGGCTCGCGACGCCCGGCACGCACGCTCCAGACGCCGCGAGCTGGTCGGACTCCCATTTCGTGAGCTCCTCCAAGTCTGCGCGCGGAGACGGGAACGTGTCACATCAGGACATTGGATACCACAGCACCCCATCGACGCCGCACCAGCATTCGTGCATGAGCGGGGCAGTCCTCCGGTCCGGGAGTGGCCGGCTCGGGTACAGCACAAGCACGCCGACTCGCGGAGCGGAGGCGGCGGCGTACTGCCGACGCGTGAGGTCAGGCGCGGGCGGCGTGGGTGAAGAACGGTGTGTGCCGGGCAGGCAGTGCCGATGTCGGGCGGGCGTCCTGCGCCACCGGCCCCCGGACGGCGCCGGACGTCCCGTCCGTCGAGGCCAGGGTCAGGCCGCCGCTTCCGCTCAGGAAGAAGTGCGTCCGAAACACGCGTAGCCGACTGATTGCCTCATGCCGGGCTTTTCACCCAGTTGACGAGCCGGGCCCACCAGTCACCCCTCGATCGGCCCGGTGAACCCTCCGGGCGCCGAGGGACCTGTGCGTGTCGCGGCGACTCGCCCCACCGGACCGGCACCGATTCCGGTCGAGTGTTCGCCCCGACCGCGCGCAGACCCCTGCCCTCCGCAGACTCACACATGCACCGCTGACTCGTCGGCACGCCCATGAGCACTTGGTCCACATGTCTCCCGCAGCCCTCATAGGTCACCTTCCGGCACGACCGACAGACAGCACGCTGGCACATAATTCTTCTCCATTAGCTCTTCATTTGAGATCCACGATATTCACACCACCACCACAAGGAGCTCCATTGTTTTCACCATCTCCGCAAACAGCCGACTTGCATCACACGAGCCGCGACCATGGGGCCGAATAGTGATCCAAGTGACCTCATTGCGGGTTGCAAATATCCGGACATGAGGGGTAGACGCCACATATCCGTCGCGCGGAATATCTCACCAAGTAGTGTCAAGTGGTCCGATTGAAAAATACCCTGAATTTGCTCGGGACATCGAAACAATGATTGCATCACGCCCGGTCGGCGGAATGGAGGCGCAGAGCCTTTTTGCCACTGCCCGTCACCGCGTTGCTTTGCAGATCGTCGACCGAGCGCGGCGAGGGCAAGAATCGAGAACGGCAACCGCTCTCCCCGAACGGGTGGTGTGCGCCGATCAGGAGGGAGCAACGTGAGTTGCTCACACGCCGCAGGATGCCCCCTTTTCCCCCTGCTCAGGGCGAGCTTGGCAGGTTGGCGCGAACACTACTGCGACAGCGACGATCGGTGGCTCGACTGTGCGCGCTACCAGGTGTCACTCACCGGCGAGCGCGTGCCGATCGGCTTGCTGCCCAACGGAGCCCGCGCGCGACACCTCGAAGACGTCGCCGAGGCGCCCCGGCAGGCCCCGCCACCGAAGCCCGACCCGTGGTCACCGGAGGCCGCGTCCTGGTCCCAGCCGGCGCCGGCCCACCCATTTGGGCAATCAGAACCCGGAACCGTGACACCGGGGGCCACGGCCCACTTCGGGGCGACATCTCCGCCGGCACCCGTCTGGCATGACCAACCGTCACCGCACCCACAGATTTCCCGGCCTTCAAACAGCCCCGCTGGACGAGCGCGGCAAGCTCCCAGCTCGAAGCGCGGCTGGTTGGCTCGATTTGCCGATTGGATGAGAGGACCCGCATGAGTACCTACTGGCCCTGGTGGGCGGGCGCTATCGGGCTCGCTCTGGTCACCGTCAACTACACCCTCATCACCGATCGGTCTTTCGGGGTGTCGTCCGCGTGGGATCGCGTGTTGCACTGGCGACGCGAACGCGACCTCGAGGAGATGGACGAGGAGTTCGCCGACGACCGAGCTCTCGCCGAGGCGCTCGCCGCAGCCACGGCGGAGCACTTCGGCACCGGCACGTCCACTCAGCCACAGGTTCCGTACGGGAATTCACAGACGCTCGAAGCGGATACCGAACCGGCGGCGAGCGAGAGCCCCGCGGCCACGAGCCTGCGCCCGGCCCCGCTGGTCACCCAGGCCGCCCTGCTGATATCGATCTTCCTCGGCGGATTGATCGCCGCGGTCACCTCCGGGCGGTTCCACCTCCGC
>NZ_JBHVEE010000289.1:0-2938 GCF_042802415.1 Streptomyces sp. NPDC057486
CCCATGAGAGGTACGGCCTCTCACCACCCGATCGAGCGCATCATCACACACCAGTTCACCGACCCAGTGATCCAAAAAGTGCGAAACACGAGAGGGCCAGGCCGCGGCCGAAACGGTCGCGGATGCCGGCCGCGACGGACGACTTGCCCGAGGCACTGTTCCCTCGCAAGACGACCAGCCTCGTGTCTTCTGTTCCCACCATCACCCGGGCGAGGCTACCGGCGGCCACTGACACCGCCAGTCCGTCGCTGCTCGGCCTGGCGGGCTAACGTCGCGTCCTGGCCGCCAGCTTCCGGGGCTGGGCAAGCCTGCTGCACGGTGAGCTTGCCCAGGATCCTCTTGGGCTTGCCCAGCACTCGTGACCGGTCATAGGTCTGCGGCCGTGACCGGTGACCGGCCGTGTGACCCATCCAGACCGGCCGTGTGACCGATCTGATCGCAGCCATCGGCCAAACCGCACGTCAGCGGCGTGACCGATCCATGCAACCCGAGTGCCCGGATCGGCCTGCCGGACAGCAGCCAGATCCGCCGGCCCAACGGAACTCCAGCCCCCAGCGGTGGCGTGCCCGGGTGTGGCTACTCGGTGGTGCGGTCGGGGTCGGGGGCGACCGCGTGCCAGCCGGGCGAGCGGGACAGCACCTAGCCGGGCGGATGGACCACGTAGTCGGCCGTGTCCGCCTGGATGTGGCTGGTGAGCCAGTCCCCGAAGTTGTCCAGGCTGACCTGGCGCTCGGCCCGCCATACCGCGCCGCCGCCGCGCCCGCTCCAGTCGTAGCTCGTGGTTCCCCGCTGCAGGTAGGCCCGACGGCTCTCGTCGGCGTAGAGGGTGTCCAGGTACAACTCGTTCCAGTCCTCGCCCTCCTCCTGCAGCAGCCGCTCGTTGCCCGCGGCCTGCTCACCGGTGAGCAGATCGCGGGCGAAATTGGCAGCGACATGGAAGCGGGCCGGGGAGTGCCAGGCCACGTCCTCCTCGAGGGCCTTCACAACCGCCAGCAGGTGCCGCGCGTCTGTGTCCAGCACGGTTTCGGGTGTCCCGTCGCGCACCGCCACGGCCGCCTCCAGGAGAGCGCGCTCCAAACCGGTGCAGAGCCCGACGGTCGCCAGCCTCCACAGGTTGCGGGCAGCGCGGTGGTGCAGGAGGGGAAGCAGCCCGTCCAGGAACTCGTCCGTGAACGGCTCGGTCATCGCGATGACGGTCATCACGGCGTCGGTCAGTGCCCGACTCTGGTAGTCACGGAATGCGCGCTGGTACTGCCCTGGCAGTACCAGCGAGACCGCGCGGGCCCCGCTCCAGCAGGTCGGCGCTCGCCCGAAGCCGCAGGGGCCGGTCCTTACGCGGGTCCTTTCGCCAGCGCGGCGGCGGATAGCGCAGTACGGTGGAGATATGCGTCAGCCTGTCGTCGGGATCCTCCTGCTCCTGCCGCTCGACATGCTCGGCTAACAGCCGGCGCACGGTCGCATCCCGCGAGGTGCCCTGCTGCTGCTTGGCCATGACAGCAGCCAGCGCATCCAAGGCGCAAAGCGGAAGTCGGACGTTGGTCTCTGTGTTCTTCGGCTTCGGATGGGCAGCCACACCCCGATTATCAGCAGGCACCGGGGCGACGCACCCGCCCTGCTCACTCCTGATTGCGGGCCCGGGCTCGGGGCGCGGCACCCCGCCCGGAGGGGATGGCGGGATCTCATGTCCAACTGACAGGGGGCTGCACCATCCATTCCCCGGCGACGAGTGGCACTTCGAAGTCAGGACTGATCACGCTCCCGGAGAGGACATGCGCAACCTCGCCTTGGAGCTGCGCGGCTTCCTGGAGGCGGATCCGCTGGGGTGATCCAAGGTGACCGACCGCTCGCTCCACCACGTACAGCCCATGCCCACCAACGCCCCGATGACACAGCCGGGTTTGTAAAGGGTTTATCTTCTCGGGCATGGATCATCAGGGAGAGTTTCGTCGGGCAGCGCTTGAGTTGGGCATCCCGGGCGACGAGATCAGCAGATTCATCCAGCACCTTCGTTTGTCGATCGGATTGTCCGTGGGCGGTGGTTCTCCGGTCGGGCAGTTTGGTGGGTTGCCCCGGCTGCCGGTGGGCATGAAGTGGCCGTCTGTCGGGGACATTCCGTTGCCGTCGCTCCTTTCCGTCGATTGTGGGGCGCTGCCGAGAGTCGACGGCTTCGACCTGCCGGCGGACGGGACGTTGCTCTTCTTCGTGAACCAGGAGATGGACCATGAGGATAGTTCCGGGAGGTACGCGCGAGTCGTGTATGTACCGGGCGGCACCGAAACCGCGGTCGCGGAAGCCCCCAGCTCCAAGTGTGTCCGCGAGCAGCTCGACGTCAGCGCCGAGCTCAGAGCCGAACTGCCCCTTTGGCTCCAGGAGGGCGACGAGGACGAGGACTGGCACGAGTTCTGGGAGGATCTCGATTGGGAGGACATGTCGCCCTTCCAGCAGCAGTTGGTCCGGTACATGGAGCGTGACCTGCCGCACCTGGACGAACTTCGGGCTCTGGCCCACGACCTCTGGCCGTCTGGCGCCGGCGTTGTCATCGGCGGGTATGCCGATGATGAGGTGATCAACAACATTGCGGAGCAGACCCTCGCGGGACGCGAGAAGGCAGGCAAGATCCCAGCCATCCCGATCGCAAAATGGTATTCCCACCTGGAGAGGGAAAAGCACCGGCTGGCGAGCGAATGGATATCGCTCGCCAGTGAAGCCCGGGTCTACGAGGAGTACTACACGAGTTTTGTGATCCGTCACGACGACTTGGCCGCCGCTCGGGTGGACAAGGCGCTAGTGTCTCGTGATCCTGTCCATGTCAGTTCGAGTTGTTATTGACGAGTTTCTTCACATTGGTCGCGACGAGCCTGACCTTCGCGAGGACCTCGCCGGCGGTCGCGGTCCACGTGAACGGTTTCGCCGTCGTGTTCCAGGAGTTGATGTAGTC
>NZ_JBHVEE010000290.1:0-2826 GCF_042802415.1 Streptomyces sp. NPDC057486
AAACCTTCATCATCCGTGCAGCACCGCATCAAGAACTCGACCTACATCGACTCCCCTCAACGTTCAGGACACACCAAACGCCAGATGTTCGGCCGAGCAGGCCTCGATCTCCTCCGCAAGCGCGTCCTTGCTCTACACGTAGGACAACGCTTGCGAGCTTGCCACGGGTGCTGACGGACGAGCCTCAGGCCGCCACGTGCCGGGCGAGCTCGCGTGACTTCTGCTGCAGTGCGGCTGTCCACTCCCTTGCATGGGGATCCGAAGCCGTCTTGAGATAGCCGCTCTCGGCGCGCGCGGCAGCCTGCCAGTTCACCTCGATGTTCGCTTTCTCAGCCAAGGCGAGCGCCGTGGCAACGAACCCCTCGGACAGGGTGGCCATGACGGCGTGCCTGGTTTTGCTATGCCAGGCGAGCAGGGCGTCGACGAACACTGCGAATGCGACGGGGTCGATCTGACACTCGTCCGCTTCCATGGAACCGATGCCGGATGGCAGACCCACTTCTTCTTGATAGACGGCGACATGACTCATGAACAGCCGGGACGCCCCGTTGGACGGGTTCCACAGGGCTCGGTCGCCCATTTTGTAGTACTGGCTCACGTCAGCCTCTCACTGCTGGTCATAGGGGCTCGACATTACGGTCAGTCAGCCCTCCACGGAAAGTGAGCCAGAGCCAAAAGTCGTGAACATTCGTCGCCACAGAGATCGCTAATCGCTGCTCAAACTGGTCGACAAACGCTTTCACTGAAGGTGAACGAAGCCACGTGCGAGTCAGGGGGGTCAGAGGGACGGCGCGGGCCAGGGGTTCCGTGTCTGGAGTGCAGCGGCGAGGTCGCGGGCTCGTTCTTCGCTCCGCACGCCGTGCATCATCAAGTAGACCGGTCCCGTGTAGGCGTCCAGGTCGACCTCATGGCTTTGGACCAGGCGGGCGATCACAGCCCGGATTGCATCGCTGACGGCGTCGGCGACAACGTGGCCGGAGCCCGCGGTGAGCGTGCCCGCCTTCACGGTCCACCGCTGGCGTGCTTCGCATTCGATGGCGACGAATACCGCGTTGTGCGCCATGGCGTTCCGGTAGACGTCGTGGAAAGCGTCGGTGCCGGTGGCGTCCGGGATGAGGTGAGCAGGGCAGGGAACCGGCAACGGCTGCGCGAGAGCAATTGTGGCAGCAGGTGAGATCCATACGCATCCGGGACACACTGGAGTGATCGTCCCTGGGCTGGCGAAGTGGTCGGTGAAGCCGGCCCCCAGCCGCACCGGTCTCGCTGCAAACCACACCTCTCACACTGTGGAACGTACACGGGCGCGCAGGGTGAGAGCCCATTCGTCCCGCTCAGGTTGCAACAGCCGTCACTCGGCCGAATCTACCGGTCGTATGGTGGCTCGCCGAGCGCGTGAATGAGACGATTGACTACTTCACCGACAGTGAAGTCCCATCCGGTTAGGCGCTGTCCGCTCCAGTTATCGGGACTGCTGCAGGGTTGGGTGACAGCGGGGTTTATGCAGCCAGGGCTGCGGCTGGGGTCATGATGGTCTCGTACTCGACGGGGGTCAATCGGGCCAGGCGTCTCTGACGCCGGCGTCGATGGTAGGTGCGCTCGATCCAGGTGACGATCGCGATCCGCAGCTCCTGGCGGGTGGCCCAGGTACGGCGGTCGAGAACGTTCTTCTGCAGCAGCGCGAAGAAGCTCTCCATTGCCGCGTTGTCGCCGGCCGCACCGACCCGGCCCATGGAGCCGACCAGGTGGTGACGTGCGAGAACGGACACGAACTTCCGTGAGCGGAACTGCGACCCGCGATCGGAATGAACAGTGCATCCCGCGACCTGGCCGCGACGGGCCACCGCGGATTCAAGGGCTCTCACCGCGAGGCTGGACTGCATCCGGGCGTCGATGGAATAGCCCACGATGCGGCTGGAGTACACGTCCTTGACGGCACACAGATACAGCTTCCCCTCGCCGGTTGCGTGCTCGGTGATGTCCGTCAGCCACAACCGGTTCGGCCCGGCTGCGGTGAAGTCCCGCCGCACCAGATCATCATGGACAGGCGGCCCGGCCTTGGCGTTCTTCCCACGGCCCCTGCGCTTGCCGAAGGCACTCCACCAGCCGTTGTCCCTGCAGATCCGCCAGGCGGTCCGCTCAGCCATCGACTCACCGGCGGCCCGGGCCTCGTCGAGAAGGAAGCGGTGACCGAACTCGGGATCGTCGCGATGCGCGTCGAGCAGGGCGTTGGCCCGGTATGCCCCGGCGAGCTCGGAAACGGTGACCGGTGAGGCCAGCCACCGGTAGTAGGGCTGGCGGGCCAGCCCGAGCACCCGGCACGTCACCGCCACCGGCACCCGGTGAGGGGCAGCGGCGGCGGCCAGCTCGCGGACGAGCGGGTACATCATTTTGACGGCAGGTTCGCCTGCGACAGATACGCCGCAGCCCTCCGCAGAACCTCGTTCTCCTGCTCCAGCAGCCGGATGCGCTTGCGGGCTTCGCGCAGCTCGGCCGACTCACCCGACGCTGTCGCGAGCCTGCCGCCCTCATCGGTGTTGGCACGGCGCAGCCACTTCGACAGCGTGATCGGGTGGACGCCGAAGTCGGCGGCGATCTGTTCCAGCGTGACGCCGGGTTCACGGTTGCGCGCGACCCGCACGACGTCCTCGCAGAACTCCTTCGGATACGGCTTGGGCACTGCAACATCCTTCCAGGCCGCCTCTCAGCAAGCCAGGTCAGGTGTCACTTATCCGTGTCGGCGACGGCTGAATGTGAGGCCAGATGCGGCGGCTCAGTTGTGGGCCATCCGTAGTCTCGTTGGATGGTGTGTCAGTCGTTGCTGGTGGT
>NZ_JBHVEE010000291.1:0-2784 GCF_042802415.1 Streptomyces sp. NPDC057486
GAAATACACAACTCACCCGACGAACCGGAGTCCCAAATCTGAGAAGAGGAAGGGGCGCCCCGCCACCTGTGGCGGGGAGCCCCTTCGCGACCGGCTGCGCGGGACCTACTCGCCCGACAGCACCGCCTGAGCCGCGAGCCGCGCCTCATCGGCGGAATCCGTGGCACGCGCGGCAGCAGCGGCACGCTCGCACTGCGCGAGCGTGTGCTTCGCCAGCGTGGCCCGGACATAAGGAATGGACGCGGCACCCATCGACAGCGAGGTGACACCCAGACCGGTCAGCACACAGGCGAGCAGCGGATCGGCTGCGGCCTCACCACACACGCCGCAGCTCTTGCCCTCGGCCTTGGCCGCCTCGGCCGACAGTGCCACGAGGTCCAGCAGCGCGGGCTGCCACGGATCCTGCAGCCGGGACACCGCACCCACCTGACGGTCGGCGGCGAAGGTGTACTGCGCCAGGTCATTGGTGCCCAGCGACAGGAACTCCACCTCCTGCAGGATCGAGCGGGCCCGAAGAGCGGCGGACGGAATCTCCACCATCGCGCCGAACTTCGCCTGCAGCCCGGCCGCCCGGCACGCGTCGGCGAACGCCTTCGCGTCCGTACGGTCCGCCACCATGGGCGCCATGACCTCCAGATGGACGGGAAGCCCCTCGGCGGCCTTCGCCAGCGAGGTCAGCTGGCTCCGCAGCACCTCCGGGTGGTCCAGCAGAGTGCGGAGCCCCCGCACACCCAGCGCCGGGTTCGGCTCGTCCGCGGGCGTCAGGAAGTCGAGCGGCTTGTCCGCGCCGGCATCCAGCACCCGCACCACGACACGCCCCTCGGGGAACGCCTCCAGCACCGCCCGGTACGCCGCGACCTGCTTCTCCTCGGACGGCGCCTGCTTGCTGTCGTCCAGGAACAGGAACTCCGTACGGAACAGCCCCACACCCTCGGCACCGGCCTCGACCGCAGCCGGCACGTCGCCGGGCCCGCCCACATTGGCGAGCAGCGGCACCTTGTGACCGTCGGACGTCGCACCCGGACCGGTCGACGCGGACAGCGCAGCCTTGCGGGCAGCCGCAGCGCTCTCCATCTCGGCACGCTTCTCGTCGCTCGGCTCGACGAAGATCTCGCCAGTGCTGCCGTCCACCGCGATCACGGTGCCCTCGGCCAGCTCACCGGCCCCGGGGAGAGCCACTACGGCCGGCACACCGAGCGCCCGCGCGAGAATCGCACTGTGACTGGTCGGTCCGCCCTCCTCGGTGACGAAGCCGAGCACCAGCGCGGGGTCGAGCAGCGCCGTATCGGCAGGCGCCAGGTCCCGTGCGATCAGTACATACGGCTCGTCGCTGTCCGGTACACCCGGCATCGGCACACCGAGCAACCGGGCCACGATCCGGTTGCGCACGTCGTCGAGGTCCGCGACCCGCCCCGCCAGGTACTCCCCGGCACCGGCGAGCAGAGCCCGGTAGGCGGCGAAGGCGTCGTACACCGCACGCTCGGCACTGCTCCCGACGGCGATCCGACGGTCCACATCGGCCATCAGTTCGGGGTCCTGAGCCATCAGGGCCTGCGCCTCGAGCACGGCCTGAGCCTCGCCGCCGGCCAGATTGCCGCGCGCAATCAGGTCGGCCGCGACAGCGTCGACAGCCTGGCGAGCACGTCCCTGCTCGCGCTCGGCCTCCTCCGCCGGGATCTGTTTGGCCGGCGGCTCCAGCACGGCCGTACCCATGTGCCGAACCTCGCCGATCGCCACACCGTGGCTCACGCCGACGCCTCGCAGCGTTGTCTCCATTTCACCGTCTCCGATTGTGCGGCGATCCCGTGCCACCGCGATGTGTACCGACTGCCTGTCACTGCGCCGAGTGCGTCACTGCCAACCGAACAGCGCCTCGCCGACCTTCACATCCCCGTCCTCACGGACGTCGGAGAGCGACTCGACAGTGGCCTCGAGCGCCACGATCGGGCAGATCGGGGACTTGCCGGCCTCTTCCACCGCGACCGGGTTCCAGCGCACGATGCCCTGACCGCGCGTGACGGTGTCGCCCTTGTTGACGAGCAGCTCGAAGCCCTCGCCATTGAGCTGCACGGTGTCGATGCCCAGGTGGGTCAGCACCCCGTGCCCCTGCTCGTCCACGACGACGAACGCGTGCGGGTGCAGGGAGACAATGATTCCGTCCACGGGCGAAACGGCCTCCGACGGCTCGCGCACAGGATCAACGGCAGTTCCGGGCCCCACCATCGCGCCGGAGAAGACCGGGTCGGGTACCGCCGCGAGTCCGATGGCGCGTCCGGCAAGAGGGGACGTCACAGTGGTCATAGGGAGCCTCCCAGGGTGAAGCTTCATTTGGCGCCGCCGCGGCCTGTAGAGGGCGGCGTACTGTTCAGCAGCGTAAGTCATAAGAAGTCCCGGTTCCGCCCGAGTCCTGCGGCTTCACGGACCTAGGGGTGCACCGGAAACGATTTGCCTCGACTACCTGCGACCTGTACTGTCGTACTCCTGCCTGGCCCCAACGCGACTTTGAGTCGGGGGTCGGCGGCGACTATCAAGCCCAGACCTTAACCCGGATCGGCACCTGCATGCCTGCAGGCAGCTGGTCAAGGAAACGGAAAAGGCCTGATAGAGTCGGACTCGCCGGAAAGGGAAAAGCGAAAGCGAAAACCTGAAAGGCGCAGAAGCAGAAATAAATCCTCTGCTTTGCAGAGGGCCCGCTTCGACCGGGAATCGGACACGAAAGAGTCTGATAGAGTCGGAAACGCAAGACCGAAGGGAAAGCCCGGAGGAAAGCCCGAGAGGGTGAGT
>NZ_JBHVEE010000292.1:0-2714 GCF_042802415.1 Streptomyces sp. NPDC057486
AAGAGCCGTATAACGAGAGATTGTTACGTACGGTTCCGTGAGAGCCGGGGGCTGTGATGCCCCCGGCTACTCGACAGCATCTTGATCCGGTTGACATGGCCCTCCACGACACCGGAACTCCAGGGCAGGGTGAGGCCGGCGATGACGGCTTCGCGGTCGCGGTCGATGCCGGCAGCGAGGGTGTGGAGGCTGGGCAGGTCGTCCTGCCGGACGGCCTCGAGCCAGTCCGGCAAGCGCTCGCCCTGGCGGTCGGTGAGCATGGCTGCGAAGGAACGGACATGGCCGGTGAGGGCGTCGAGTTCGGGGCAGTGCGTCCGGACGGCCTTGAGCTGGATCTGCTCGGGTTCGGTGAGGGTGTCCGGGTGCCGGAGGATCCATCCTGCGACGGCCCGGGGCGAGGGCGGCCGTGCGGTCACCGGCCGCGGTGAGGTGCGCTTGTCGTGCAAGTAGGCGCGAACACGTTGGTAGCTGCCCTTGTAGCCGAGCGGCACGATCTCCTCCCACAGCTTCCACGCGTTGGTGCAACCCTCACTCCAGCGATTGTCCAAGTGGGGCTTGTAGTCATCGAGGACCGAGGGGCGGTTCTGCCACTGACCGGTGAACAACTCCTCCGGCGTTGCGACGTCGGCGAACTGCTTGACGGTTCGCCAGGACATACCAAGCTCCCGCTGGACCGAACGTCGGCTGTGTCCCGCCTTCAGCAGGGCGTGGACGGCAGCGTGCCGGGCCCGGGTCCGGTCGGCGAACCGGTGTCCTCGTGGCCAAGGCGACGCGGACGGATCCGCGGCCGGAACGGGCCCGGGTTCGGGTTGAGGCGCTGCGGGCGTCAGAACACTCAGGCAGCGGCGGTGCTGGGCGACGCTCCGCTCAGCGGCCTCGCTCAGGTTGTGCCAGAGATGCCACCGGTCCGCGACCTGGACCGCTTGCGGCGCTCCGGCCGTGGCACCTTCAGCGAAGAACGGTGCTCGGTCCCGGCAGACGACCTCGACGCCTGGCCGCTGGGCGAGCCAGGCAGCCAGGCTGGATGCCTCCCGATCCGGGAGCAGGTCGATCGGGCGGCGGGTTTCGACGTCCACCAGGACGGTGCCGTAGTGGCGGCCCTTACGGGGGGCGTACTCGTCGACACCGACCACTCGCGGTGCCGGGCACCTCCGGCTCGGGCAGCGCGTCGACCAGGCGCAAAACCGTGCTTCGGCTGACGGACACGCCGAGAATGGCAGCCAGCCGGGCACCGGCCCGGCCGGCCAGAGCAAGGCCAACGGCGGCCAGGGTCGAGCGCAGCCGCTCCGTGCGCTGGCCGTACCTGCGGGTCAGGCCGGATATCTGCTCCACGAAGGTCCGTCGCGTGCACATGGTGTTCTGGCACCGGAACCGCCGAACTCGTAACTGGAGTACGACCGTTCGTCCGGCACTCGGTACGTCAGCGGGAAACCGCAGATAAGAGCTGTGAACCCGGGTCGACCAGGCCCCGCACCCCGGACAGACGGCGCCAGCCGTGGTGCATTGCACGTCAACGCGCACTATCTCGATATCCACGTCCACCGACAGCACCGCGACGTCTGCGATCGACGGGAACAACAGCTCCTTCAGCCGGAGCACGACCTCTTCCACGGCCCGGACTGTGAGCCCAACCACCTCGATGACGACTCATTTTCGGGCGACTTCGAAGCCGCCCTGAGATGCTCAATCGGCACCCAGAGTGGCCGCTGCACGGAAACTGTGCCAGAACCGCGACCCGTGAACAAAGCCAGGGAGGCGCTGTCATGCCGAACCGGCGGCCCCGTGGATATCAGCCACAGTGGAAGCCCCGCGCCCGCACGTGCGAGCTGCTGGCGGCCGTGGACCGGGTCCTTGCGCGCTACGCCGCTCAGCTGCCGCTGCAGGAT
The DNA here is from genome assembly GCF_042802415.1 of Streptomyces sp. NPDC057486. Lineage (NCBI taxonomy): Bacteria > Bacillati > Actinomycetota > Actinomycetes > Kitasatosporales > Streptomycetaceae > Streptomyces > Streptomyces sp. NPDC057486. Next base: position 1,887 of record NZ_JBHVEE010000292.1, read on the forward strand.
GGTTGGGTGGTCAGGGCGAGCCGGTCCGGGCAAGCCGCCCTGGTCGGGGCCTGTTCGGGGCTGGGGAGGGTTGCACCCATGGTTGTCTGCACAGGTGTACCCAGGGTTGCACCGGAGGTACTACCGCAGGTGTGAACCCCCCGTTTCGACGTCGGGCCGTTTCTGCAGGTCAGATCCTGTGGGCAAGCCGTTTCCCTACGCCGACGCCTCTTTGTACGTGATAGCCGTACGGAGGGGTGGGTGTCTTGGCGGGGCGGCGGGCGGCGATGCTGTGGGAACTCCTGAGACCGTGTCTGTGCTGCGCGTTACGGTGATCCGGTTCTGATCGGGGCTGCACGGGGGTGCCTCTGATGGTGACGGCTCGACAGAAGCGTTGCGCGGCCCCGCGTATCGGTCCGGGAGGCGATCTCCGGCTCCGTGTGACCCGGCGCAGTGTTCAGTACTGTTCGGTCTCGACGTAGCTTGTGTCCGCGTCGTCGTCGGCGCCGAAGGCGGCGGCGATCGGGTCGAATCCGGGCGGGCTGTCCTTGAGGCTCATGCCCATGTCGGCCAGCTTCGCCTTGACCTCGTCGATCGACTTCGCACCGAAGTTGCGGATGTCGAGGAGGTCGGCCTCGGAGCGGGCCATGAGCTCACCGACCGTGTGGACACCCTCGCGCTTGAGGCAGTTGTACGAGCGGACCGTGAGCTCGAGTTCCTCGATCGGCAGCGCCAGATCGGCGGCACGCGCGGTGTCCGTCGGGGAGGGGCCCATGTCGATGCCCTCGGCGTCGATGTTGAGCTCGCGGGCCAGACCGAACAGCTCGACCAGGGTCTTGCCGGCCGACG
>NZ_JBHVEE010000293.1:0-2696 GCF_042802415.1 Streptomyces sp. NPDC057486
ACTGATCGAGCCGTTGCTGCCGCCTTGGCCGGAGCGGTCACCGGGGCCGCGGCCGGTTCCGGACCGGCTGTGCCTGCAGGGGATCCTGTACGTGCTCTGCAACGACCTCGCCTGGCAACTGCTCCCGCTGGAGCTGGGGTTCGGCTCCGGACAGACGTGCTGGAGGCGACTGGAGCGGTGGCAGAAGGCCGGCGTCTTCGACCAGCTCCACCGCATCCTGCTCGCCGAGCTCAATGCAGCCGGCCAGCTCGACTGGTCCCGGGCCTGCGTGGATGGCTCCCACATCCGCGCGAAAAAGGTGCGTCTATGGCTTTCGTCAAGCCTTGGCCGGTGTGGGTGGTTGGTAGAAGGTGCCGTCGCGGAGCATGGCGAAGAGGACGTCGATGCGGCGTCGAGCGAGTGCGATGAGGGCAGCGATGTGGTGTTTTCCCTCGCGGCGTTTGCGGTCGTAGTAGGCGCGCGATTCGGGCTGGGAGAGCGAGGCGAACGCGGCGAGGTAGAAGGCTCTTTTGAGCTGCTTGTTACCTCGCCGGGAGGGGTGTTCGCCGCGGATGGAGGAGCCGGAGTTCCGCGTCACGGGCGCGAGGCCGGCGTAGGCGGCGAGGTGGCCGGCGGTGGCGAAGCCGCTGGCGTCGCCGACGTCGATGAGGATGCGGGCCGCGGTCCTGATCCCGATGCCGGGCATCGAGATCAGGACCGGGGAAAGAGGGTGGGCCTCCAAGAGCTCCTCGATGCGGACGGCGAGGAGTTTTCGCTGGTCAAGAACGGACTGGAGCGAGCCGGCGAGGCTGGGGACGATCAGGGCTGCAGCCTCCGTACCCGGGACGACGACGGTCTGTTCGTCGAGTGCGGTGAAGATGTCCTCGACCAGCCGCTCGGCCATCCGCGGTGCCTTGGGACGTAACAAGGTCATGAGCCGACGGCGTCCGGCTTTGCGGATCTGAGCCGGGGAACCGAACTGGTCGAGCAGCTTGAGCACGGCTGGGTGCTGGATGCGCGGGCCCAAGACCCGTTCCAGGGAGGGGTGGATCTGGGTGAGGAGGCCACGGAGCCGGTTGGCGATCCGGGTGGACTCACCCGCCAGGTCGTCGTCGAACCCCGCGATCATCGCGAGCTCGGCAACGGTCTCGTCGTCGGGATCGATCGTGCGCAGGGTGTGAGGCATCGCTCTGGCGGCGTCCGCGATGATGAATGCGTCGCGGGCGTCTGTTTTTGCCTCGCCGGGGTAAAGATCGGCGATCCGTCGCATCGTGAGTCCGGGCAGGTAGGCGACCTGGCATCCCGTGTCCCGAGCGACCGCCAGCGGAAGGGCCCCGATGGAAGCCGGCTGGTCGACGACCATCAGCACCGTTCCGTGCTTGGCCTGGAGGTTGTTGAACAGCTCCCGCAACTTCGGTTCGCTATTGGGCAGCGGCTGTCGAACACCCTCTTCCCCGCCCGGCTCACGGCGGTGGCATGGTGCTCGCCCTTGCCGACGTCCAGGCCCAGATAGACGTCGATGACAGTCTCGTCCGTCATGCCCTTCGCTCCCGTGCTCGCGTTCTCCCCGGCCCCACCTGCGGCATCAGCGTGCCAGCATCCATGTTACGAAGAGACTGCCCGAGGGGCGCTCGTGCCTCTAATCAGCGGTCTGCCAATGCCTCCGGCACCGGCGACACCACCTTTTCGATCATCTCGACTGGGGGCTCAAGTCATACCGGGGCCGAAGGCCGGGAGCCTCATTGCGAGGCCGTGAAGACGGTAACGGGGCGCCGACACCGGTCCGTCGCCGGTCGACCGGCGGAAGACGGGCAGCAAACACCACCTGATCTGCGACGGACGCGGCACTCCACTCAAGGTCATCACCACTGCAGCGAACGTCAACGACGTCACCCAGACCCTCGCCCTGGTCGACGGCATCCCGCCCGTCGCGGGCAGGCCCGGCCGGCCCCGCCGACGCCCAGAAGCCCTGCTCGGCGACAAGGGCTACGACTCGAACCCGAACCGCGATGAGCTGCGCAAACGCCGGATCCTGCCCGTCATCTCCCGCAAGGGCTGCCCGAACATCAAAGACATGGGCAAGCTCCGCTACGTCGTCGAGCAGACCTTCGCTCTGCTCCACCAGTTCAAACGACTCGCCGTCCGCTGGGAACGCCGCACCGAACTCCACGACGCCTTCGTCTCCCTCGCCTGCAGCCTCATCTGCTGGCGCCGGCTCTAAGGATTGTCGTACTGGTGATACCTGCATACGTGAATGCGAGCACGGCCCTCAAGGCCTCTCCGGCGGGTTGCGGCACCGGCCATCCGTCCCTGCGTCGCCGGTGGCCCACTCCCGGCAGGTGTCACTCGAATGGAGTAACCAAACGCGCCACCCACATGGGTGAAGATCAAGCTGAGTAGTGCCCCAACCGAGGCAATCCGTGAAAGGGAAACCACATGCGCATTCGACGAACTCTCGCCGCCGTCATCGCCACGGCAGCCCTCGCCGGACTCGGCCTCACAGGTGCCGCCACCGCCACGGCCGCCACCCACAACGCCACCGCCACCGCCCACACCGAAAGCCTCACCCCGGGTGAGTGCGTGGACGGCGGCGGAAAGGTGGTCGGGATGAAGTGCGTCGGCGGTACGGGCGACGGGCAGATGGTCGACTAACGCCCACTGGGCGCCCCGCAGCCACGCGCCGCGGGGCGCTCCCCCGCAGCAACGGCTCGATCAGC
>NZ_JBHVEE010000294.1:0-2545 GCF_042802415.1 Streptomyces sp. NPDC057486
AGCTCAGCCCGGTCGACTACGAGCAGCGATCGAGTACGCTCGAACTCGCCGCATAACAGGATGAAACGGTGTCCACTCTTCGGGTGGAAGTCCCCCCTCCCTTCCACAGCACCACTGCCAGCGGCACATTCCCGATGGAGCACACGAACGAGACGATCGCCACCAGCGGGCCGACGATGGGCCCCCACAGTTTGGCGGCGAGCGGGTGGCCGTCGAAGAAGAAGGTGCGCCAGAACGAGTCCGGGACCCAGGCGGCGATCGCGCCGGCGATGAGCAGCCCGACGACCAGGTCGCGCAGGATCGCCGCCCATTCCATGACGAACACGTGGCTGGTGGCGGTGAAGCCCTCGCGGGAGAACAGGCGCCGGGTGAAGGTGCCGTTGCGCTGCACGGACATGTCCATCGCGGCGTGGCCCTCCATCGACCCGGCAAGGCCCCGCTCGGCCTGTTCGCGGGCCTGGCGCAGGAGCCCCGTGCGCAGGAACAGCCGGAACAGGACCGCCAGCACAATGATCATGATGGGGCCGCCGACGAACTCGGCGGCGGTGAACTGCCAGCCCATCAGCAGCGCCAGGATGACACCGAGCTCGACGACGAGGTTGGTGGAGGCGATCTCGAAGGCCATCGCGGCGGTGAAGTTCGCGCCCTTGCGGAACAGCGAGCGGGCCAGTGCCACCGCGGCGTAGGAGCAGGACGAGGACGCCACGCCCAGGCCCGCGGAGACGGCGAGGGTGCGGGGCCGGTCGTCGCCGAGCAGAGAGACGACGGTGGACTTGCGGACCACGGCTTGGACGACGGCGGACAGGGCGAAGCCCAGGATCAGGGCCCAGGTGATCTCCCAGGTCATGGACCCCGTGATCGACAGTGCGTGCAGTACGGCGTGCATCCGTGAAGCCTTCCCTGCAAGGTGCGGCGAACGGCCGGTGGACACGCTGAATGGCAGGCGCCCCTTTTTCGACAGGCGTCCCTTTTTCGGCCGGGGTGCGGGGAGCCGGCACGACCAGCTCATCGAACCCACAGCTGCCGATGCATGGCCATCCGCGCGGTGCATGGGCAGGTTGAGCACGGGTGCGGGTTTCTACTGGCCGGCCTGTCGACGGGTAGTTGGCCAGTCGGTACCCCGGAACGGGCAGCATCGGGTCCGAACAGGTGGCGCCGGGAACTCCTGGGACGGGTCGCCTCTCCCAGGGCCGACATGCCGGACGCATCACTGCAACGTTCGGTTCCCGTGGACACCTGACCTGCCGAGGCGCCTCTGAGGGGGCTGGTGCTGCGACCGGAAAGGTTCACCGGCTCGTGACGCGCGGCACGGCACCTCGCTGCGTTGTCGCATCGCCCGAGTACGTCCGGTACGAGGGCGATCCTCCGCCTTGCGATGCACCGCACCGGACGCCGCGAGCTTCCCGGCAAACCTCTCCGGTCGCAGCACTAGAGCGGCAGGCCGAGCGAGATCGGGCCGAGGCCGGGCGGTAGATGGCGCACGGCCAGTGCTACCGCTTCGTGCGGCGTGGTGAATACGCCGAGGTTCGGAGTGATGAAGCCGTTTCCCACCCCGTACGTGCCGTCGCCGCCCGCGGTCAGGCACGGGCTGCCGAGAGTCAGGCGCGGGCGGGTGGTGATCGAGAAGCGCAGCGCCCAGTGGCTCGTGAACGGGTAGAGGGCGCGCAGGGCCGGCTCTGCGTACGCCGCCTCGATCAGGGCTTGGTACTGCTCCTGCCAGGAGTACTCCAGTTCACGTGCCTGCTGGAGCATGCTCTGCCACTCGGATTCCACCAGACGCACGGGATCGAGGTCGGGCACCTCGAAGCGGCCGGTCAGGTGCACGAACGGTGCCGCCCGGCGGATGTCTCCGAGGGACTCTCCGTCGTGCCAGGCCCGGGCCGCCCTGGCGACCTGGGCCAGGTCGTCCGTCTCACCGTTGATGAGGCATGAGCCCTGGAACGGCTCCTCCCCGCGGATCGACCACCGCCGCTCGTGTTCCCATGCGCTGATCTGCAGCGGCTCGCGGTGCGGCAGGGTGCTCGCAACGCTCTCGTGGAGCAGCGAACCGGAGCCGGGCGACTCGACGGGAACGGAGTCGAGGCAGCCTTCCGCCGTGAGCCGGAGCGCTACGGCGAGACTGCCGCAGGCCGCAACGTCGGGATAAAGGACGGCAGGGGCAGGAGGTATGGACACAGCTCGTGATTGTGCCCGACCCGCGAATCCGGGCGGGAAGCAGCCGCTGGCCAACCTCTGATGGCGGCTCGGTGATTATCGCGAACATCCGCCAACTATCGCGAACGGTCACACAAACGATGTGACATTGAGCCGCAGGTGCTCAGGAAGGGGTGGGGTGTCAGTCCATCCCGGGTGGGGGAGTGCAGAAGAGAAGGCCCGGAACATCAGCTTCTGCCATGCCAAGTCTGCGCAGTCCTTGGTGATCCGGGCCCCGGTCCCCCTCGAGCTGTTGCTAAGGGCTGTCCCGTAATCCCTGGCGGGCGCACGACGCCGGCTACGGCACCTCGCTGCGTTGTCGGAACGCCCGAATACGCCCAGTATGAGGACG
>NZ_JBHVEE010000295.1:0-2506 GCF_042802415.1 Streptomyces sp. NPDC057486
GCCCCGGAGCACATGCTCCGGGGCCCTTCTCGGTACGGCAGGAATGCCTCAGACGGTCGTGATGACCTCGTCGTAGGCGAGACGCGGCAGGCGCGGGAACCAGGCGTCCTCGCCCGGCTTGCCGATGTTGACGACCATCAGCAGGCTGTGGTCGCCGTCCAGGAACTCCTTCTCGATGCCCGCGGCGTCGAAGCCGGTCATCGGGCCGGCGGCCAGGCCGGCGGCGCGGACGCCGAGGATGAAGTACGCGGCCTGCAGGGCGGCGTTCAGCGCGGCGGACGACTCACGGACCGGGCGCTCGGAGAAGAAGGCGTCCTTGGCCTGCGGGAAGTGCGGCATCAGGGCCGGGAGCTCCTCGTGGAACTCGTTGTCGGCGGCCAGGATCGCGACCAGCGGGGCGGTGGAGGTCTTCGGCTGGTTGCCCTCGGCCATGTGCTTCACGAGGCGCGCGCGGGCGTCGTCGGAGCGGACCAGGACGACGCGCAGCGGCGACTGGTTGAAGGCGGTCGGGCCGTACTTGACCAGGTCGTAGATCGCCTGGACCTGCTCCTCGGAGACCGGCTCGTCGGTGAAGGTGTTGGCGGTGCGGGCCTCACGGAAGAGGAGGTCCTGGGCGGCGGGGTCAAGAACGAGGGACATCTGGCGAATTACCTTCCGGGCGAATACGGATCAAGCGATACGGCGACCGTAACCGAGAGGTAGGTTAACGTTCAACTAAAACCTGACCTGAGTGATTCACTCCACAATCGTGTGCGAAGTGCGCCCGGCCGCCCCGACTTCTGACGAGGCGCACAACCACCGGGCGCGCCGGAACTATTCCGGGACCGGGCTCAGCCCGCGTCGCCCTGCCCGTCCGGCTGTTCCTTCCCGGGCTGGGCGAGCGCCTCGTCCAGCCGGGCCCGGGCACCCTGCAGCCAGTGCCGGCACACCTTGGCCAGCTCCTCGCCGCGCTCCCACAGCGCGAGCGACTCCTCCAGCGTCGTGCCGCCCGCCTCCAGGCGCCGCACGACCTCGATCAGCTCGTCCCGCGCCTGCTCGTACCCGAGCGTGTCCGTGGCGGCAGGTGCCGTCGTCGCGTCGTCCGTCATGTGATCCACCCTATGTGTGAGGTACGACAACGTGTGAGGTACGACAACCAGGTCCGCGCCGGAACGGCGGGGCGGCGCGTGCGTCATTCGGCCACCCGTACGGTGAACTCGCCCTCCGACACCCGTGCCCGCAGCTCGTCGCCCGGCGCCCCGGCGTCCGCCGGGGAGCGGACCACATGACCGTCCGGCCGCTGCAGCACCGCGTACCCGCGCTCCAGCGTCGCCGCGGGCGACAGCGCGACGACCCGCGCCCGGGTGTGGGCGAGCTCCGAGTCCGCCCGGTCCAGCAGATGGCCCAGCACCCGGCGGCTCCGCCCGGTCAGCGCGTCGACCTCCGCCGCACGCTCGTCCACCATCCGCTGCGGCTGCTGCATGGAGGGCCGGCCGAGCGCATGGGCCAGTCCCCGCTCCTCCCGGTCGAGCAGCCCTCGTACGGTCCGCAGGGCCCGGTCCCGCAGCTGTTGCACCCGGTCCAGCTCCTCGCCCACGTCCGGCACGACCTTCTTCGCCGCGTCGGTCGGCGTGGACGCCCGCAGATCCGCGACCAGGTCGAGCAGCGGGGAGTCCGGCTCGTGCCCGATCGCGGACACCACCGGCTTGCGGCACTCGGCGACCGTACGGATGAGCTGCTCGTCCGAGAACGGCAGCAGGTCCTCCACGCTGCCGCCGCCGCGCGCCACGATGATCACATCGACATCGGGCAGGTTGTCCAGCTCCTTCACCGCCTGGACCACCTGGTTCACCGCGTGCACGCCCTGCACCGCGGTGTTGCGCACCTCGAAACGGACCGCGGGCCAGCGCCGCCGTGCGTTCTCCAGCACGTCGCGCTCGGCCGCCGACGCCCGACCGCAGACCAGACCGATCAGCTGCGGCAGGAACGGCAGCGGCTTCTTCCGGTCCAGGGCGAAGAGCCCCTCCGCGGCCAGGGACTTCTTCAGCTGCTCCAGCCGGACCAGCAGTTCGCCGATGCCGACCGGCCGTATCTCGGTGGCCCGCAGGGACAGCTGGCCGCGGGGCGCGTACCACTCGGGCTTGGCGAGGACGACGACCCGCGCACCCTCCGTCACCACATCCGCGATCCGGTCGAAGACCTGACGGAAGCAGGTCACGCTCACGGAGATGTCGTGCGACGGGTCGCGCAGCGTCAGGAACACCACCCCGGCACCCGGCCGCCGCGACAACTGCGTGATCTGCCCCTCGACCCAGACGGCGCCGAGCCGGTCGATCCATCCCCCGATCAGCCGAGACACCTCGCCGACGGGCAGCGGAGCTTCCGCGGACGTATTGAGAGCCATGCGAGCGAGCGTATCCGCCGCCACGGACAGCTAGTGCCCCTCCCGGCAAGCTTTGCCCCGTCGCACCGCCCGGCACGCGCTCCCCCAAGGCCTCAAGGGCCAGGGGGGACCCCCTTCCGCGTT
>NZ_JBHVEE010000296.1:0-2501 GCF_042802415.1 Streptomyces sp. NPDC057486
GCGCGTCATGTGAGCTGCGCGGACCACGCCTCACCGGGGTCCGGTGAGGCCGGACTTGAGATCGCTCACGGAATGTGTGCCAGAACCCGTTCTCGTGAACATTGACTCCGGGCCGATCGGGCCGCCTCCCGAGATGGTGAACAAGTGCTGTCGGAAGTCGTGAGCAAAGCCACCCTCGTACCGGACGCACTCCGGTGATGCGACAACGCAGTGCCCTGCCGGGCATCGCGAGCCAATGAACCATCGCGGCTCCGGCGGCCAGCGTGGGACGTCCCACGTCCGCACGTCCCTCTACAACTCGGGCCCGTCGACCTCCTGTCGAGGCGTCAGCGACGCCCTTGAGGTCCTAACTTGCATGGCGCGGGACCGAGATGTCGGCACATCTTCCCTGGTCAATGCGCTGCTCGCAGATTGAATTTCGCGCTTCTCAAAAAAGTTCGGTTGTCGTGTGACATTCGCAAGTTCCCCCTGCACAGCAACCCGTACAACAAGGCGTCTGCTCAAGACCACGTCGCGCGAGATGAGATCGCCAGGGGTAAGAGCAGATCAGGACGAGGGGGCGTATGCCATGAACACAGAAACTGAGATCACCGAGATCGTGGCCGCGGAGCTGTCCGGGGACCGCGCGGCGCGGATCGGGCGGGACGCCGCGCGGATCGAGGAGCTGGCCTACTACGGGTTCGAGGGGCGGGTCTACGAGGTGTTCGAGATCGAGCTGTACCAGGAGGTCCAGCCGATCGTGCTCGGGATGATCCGCAAGGGCTCGCTCGCCCGGCTCGCCCAGCAGCATTGCGCGCACCAGGGCCGCAAGTTTTTCGTGCACCCCGACGACATGCGCCTGCTGAAGAGCAGCAGTGACGCGAGGGACACGATCATGGTCGACGTGCTGACGGCTGCGATGCGGAAGCTCCACCGCGACCTGAAGAAGGGGTGCGGCTGGAGGGCGGACCACAACGGACCGCGTGGCGCCAGCTGCCTGACGTCGTACTTCATCACCCTGTGCGTCTGGATGTTCCGCCGGGCCTATGTGAAGTGGGCGCAGGACCGGGTGAAGTGGGCGCGGCTGCACGCCGTGTACGACTTCACGGAGGGCGCGGCGAACGAGGCCGGGATCGGTGGGCTGCTCGGGTCCACCAGCTACGAGGTGGACGCAGAGGTGTTCGGCACGAACTTCGAGGAGATCTTGGATGAGCAGGCACCGGAGACGCAGGCCGTCGTACGGCTGACGATCACGGGTTTCGTGGACACCGAGATCGCCGACCAGCTGAACCTCACCCACGGGGCCGTACGGACTCGGAAGACGCGTTTCCGGACAGCGCTGTACGAGGCCGCGAGCGAGGGCCGTATCTGGATTCCGAAGGAGCTCCACGCGCGCGCCGGCTCCCGTCAGCAGGCCAAGGGGGTTGCCGCGTGAACTCGCTGAACTTCCTGACCGCCCGCTCGCGGGTGCAGCGCGCGGCCAAGGTGCTGAAGAGGACGCTGGCCCTCGTGCGCCGTCGGCTAAAGGCCGCTGACGTCTGGGTCCAGGACCACCACGTGGGCGTGGGCGTCACCGTGCTCGTTCTGATCACCACGGCCTCGGGGCTCCTGCTGAGGTTTCGGCTGGACCAGATGATCTGGCTGGCGCGGCAGTTCGCGCCGGTGTTCACCATCCTGTCCATCACGATCACCGCGGTCCTCGGCTCGATCAAGTGGGTCCGCAAGCGCAGGCAGGCCCGGCTGGCCACCACGGACACCACCGGCTTCTGACACGATGGCGGGGCGCCCCGCCCCTAGGTACGGCCCTCGGCCCGCACTCCCGTCCTGGGGGTGCGGGCCGAGGGCGTCCGGCTCAGGCTCAGCCACGTCGCGGAAGTACTGGCAGCTGCTTGGTCCGTCTCGGCCTAGCTCTCCGTACTGGTCTGCAGGAAGGCTGCTGCGTCAAAGCCGGGAACGGACCGGCTCTCGACGTGAAGGTAGTAGTCGAGCCGCTGGATCACGGCGACCTCGAAGATCCGATGCCAGGTCTGCGGGTCCTCCCACTCCCAGCACGGGGTCGGCGGCCGGGGCGTACGGCAGGGCGCGCCGCAGGGCGCTTGCCAGAGCGTCCGGCAAGGCGCATCGCGAGGCGCTTTCCAGGGCGCTTCGCCCTTCCCGCCCTGATGGACGAACCGGCACGTCAGCGAGCTGGTCAAGGGGGGCACGCCGCGCCAACTACTTCCCTGGGAACTCCTTCAGGCAGCCCCGGCCCGGTTCCGCCGGGTCCCCGAAACCGCCACGGACCGCACCGCCAGGAGCACCGGCTCGCGCCCGCCGGGCGAGAATCGGCCCGGCTGCCCCAGAGCGCCTGGGCGCCGGGCCTGGCCCGCACACTCCATTCCGGCACGGATTGCCCGCGACCCTAACCCGCGAACGTCGCCGGGTGGCTTAGGGCCTGTTCCGGGTTGAGATCTAGATTTTCGGGTTTCTGCCCCGTGTCACCTTCCGTGCTGGTAGAAGGCTGGTGTGACGCGGTCTGAAGT
>NZ_JBHVEE010000297.1:0-2399 GCF_042802415.1 Streptomyces sp. NPDC057486
GCAGCACCACGCACCAACGGATGCCCCACCAGCGCAACCTCGACCTCACCCAACTCAATACGAAAACCACGAACCTTCACCTGATCATCGACCCGGCCCAGGAACTCGACGTTCCCGTCGGGCAGGAAGCGCGCGCGGTCGCCGGTCCGGTAGAGCCGGCTGCCCGCCTCCTCGTCGAACGGGTTCGCGATGAACCCCTCGGCGGTCAGCTCGGGACGCCCCAGATAGCCGCGCGCCAGACCCGCCCCACCGATGTACAGCTCACCGGCGACGCCCACCGGCTGGAGCTGGAGACGGGAGTCGAGAACGTACAGCCGCGCGCCGTCGATGGGACGGCCGATGTGGACGCGTTCCAGTTCGGGCCCGAAGCGGGCCACGCTCACCGCGATGGTGGCCTCCGAAGGACCGTAGCCGTTGAAGAACGACCGGCCGGGAGACCAGGTGCGGACGAGATCGAGAGGACACGTCTCACCGCCAACGGAGACACAGCGCAGGAAGGGCAGCGATTCCTCGGGAAGCGTGGCGAGCGCCGCCGGTGTCAGGTTGATGTTCTCGACGGCCTGCTCGACGAGAAGATCGGCGAGATCGGAACCGATCATCTTCAGCCCGGCGGGCGGCAGCACCAGGGTGCCGCCCGACAGCAGTGCCGCCGTGAACTCCCACACCGAGATGTCGAAGCTCAGCGATGTTCCCTGCAGTACCCGCTGCGGTGTGTCCAGGCCATAGTTCTCGTGCTGCCACCGGGCGATGCCGCGGATGCCGCGATGGGTGATCTGCACGCCCTTCGGCCGGCCCGTGGAACCGGAGGTGTAGATCACGTACGCCAGGTCGTCGCAGGTTCCGCCCGTCTCCAGGGGCGTGTCGGGCCACCGGTCCAGCTCCGGCCAGACGTCCTCGACGGTCAGAACCAGCGCATCGGACTCGGGCAGCACCCCGGCCGTCGACCGCTCGGCCAGCACCACCCGCAGCCCCGCATCCTCGGCCATGTACGCCAGACGCTCCCGCGGATACGCCGGATCCAGCGGCACATACGCCCCGCCCGCCTTCAGCACCGCCAGCAGACCGACCACCATCTCCACCGAACGCGGCACACACAGACCGACCAGACTCTCCCGCCCGACACCACGATCCCGCAGCAGACGCGCAAGCCGGTTCGACCACCGGTCCAGACCCGCGTAACTGAGCTGGCAATCGCCGAAGGCCACGGCGATCCGGTCGGGACACCGGCGGACCTGGGCCGCGAAAAGCTCGTGAAAGGGCGCCGGACGCGCTGACTGCTGCTTGATCTGCTGAAGTCTCAAACGCAGCATCGCCTGCTGTTCCGCAGTCAGGTTCTCCAGGCGAGGAAGCAGTTCACTCATGATCGTCACTCGTCTCGATAGCCGGTGAAGCACTCGGAGTCCGGTCCTGGGAATCGCTCGGCGACATTCCCTGAACCTCGGCGACGAGTTGCTCAAGGAGTTCGCGCTCTTCCGCGTTCCTGATCCCCGCCGCGTAGGCCGACAGGTCGAAGTCGGCGTCGGCCGCTGTCTGCTCGGTCGTGGAGTTGCCCTGGCGGAGGATCTGCTGCCGCTCCTCCTTCGTGAGGACGGTGATCCCGCTCAGCCTCACCTCCGGCTCCCGCGCGATCTGGGAGCAGACGCTGCGGAGATGGCCGAGCATCCGCTCGATCGCCTCCCGCTCGAAGCGCCCGGTGTCGTACTGCACAGTGATCCGGAGCCGGTCCTCCGCGACGGTCGCCACCAGGCCGATGGCGTAGTCGATCCGTTCCTCGGAGCGGGTGAGGTCGATGCGCAGGGCTGTGGAGTCGTCCTTCGCCACCGGGTAGTTCTCGAAGACGAAGAGGCTCTCGAAGAGGGGGGCACCGGCGGGGAGCCCGCTCCACCGCTGGACCTTCCCCAGCGGGCTGTACTCGTACTGCCGCATCCGCAGGTTCTGTTCCTGCAGGTCCTGGAGCCAGCCGAGCGCAGTGCTCTGCCCGGGCAGCCCCACCCGGACGGGAAGCGTGTTGATGAAGAGGCCGACGGTGCCTTCGATGCCCTCCACGTCGGCAGGGCGCCCGGAGACCACCGTTCCGAAGACCACGTCGTCGGCGCCGGTGTAGCGGCCGAGCAGGAGCGCCCAGCAGCCCTGGAGGACGGTGTTGAGGGTCAGCCGGTTGGTCTTGGCCAGCGCGTGCAGCCGGCCGGTGTCCTCGGCGTCGAAGAGCACGTCGAGTTCCTCCTGGCCGCTTGCGCCGGACGGAGTCGTCCCCGGCGCCGCGTACCGCTCGATGCTCAGCGGGGTGGCCTCCTCGACGCCGTGCAGGGTCTCGCGCCAGTACTCCTCGGCCTCGCGCAGGTCCTGCCGCTGGAGCCAGGACACGTAGTCCCGGTAGGGGCGCGCGGGGGTCGGGTCCA
>NZ_JBHVEE010000298.1:0-2256 GCF_042802415.1 Streptomyces sp. NPDC057486
CACGCCCCCAACGCAATGGGTAACTCGAGCATGAGTCACCCTCCGTAGCGTCTTGATCTTGATGCTGGTCGTCGGCAGTGCGCTCACGCACGGGTATGCGGTGCCGGATGGTGATCTTCTCTGGGCCGATGAGGACGTCCTTGACGAGGAGCCGCAGGACGCGCTGGCGCTCGGGGACGTCGGCTGTCCCAGCGTTCTCGCGGAGTTGGGCGAGGAAGCCTTCGAGGTCGTCAGCGAGTTTGAGGTAGGCGTCGCGGTCGGCGAGCTGGGCTTCCAGCGCGTCGAGTTGGCCGCGCAGGTTGCTTTCCCGGGCCCGCAGGCCGGGCATCCGGGCCCGCAGTTCATCGATGGTGACCAGCTGTTCCTGGAACGCTTCGATCATGCGCGTGATCGCTGCGGTGGCCTTGGCCAGGGCCAGTTCGAGACGGCTGCGCTGGCGGGTGGCGGGGTCGCAGGTGCGGGCGTGTTCCAGCCGCTTGTCGATCTCGGTCCGGATCAGGTGCGGGTCGGCGATCATGCCGATGATGTGGTCCCAGACGACGGTGTCGAGGTAGTCGGCGCGGACGGGCTTGTTGGTGCAGACCCGGCCGCCCGCGTAGCGGTAGTCGTCGGAGCCCAGGCACCGGTAGTAGTAGATCTTCTTGCCGGAGGAAGTAGTGGTCGAGGTGCGGTAGTAGCCGTATCCGCAGCTCACGCAGGCCGACAGCCCCTGGAGCAGGGAGGGGACCTTGCTGTTGCGCGAGGCGAAGCGCTTGTTGTCGGCGAGCCGCTGGGCGGCGCGTTCGAAGGTGGCCGGGGTGACGAGCGCGGGAACGGGGATGGTGATCCACTCCTCGCGGGGGCGGTCGGCGGTCTTGACGGCGCGCGGAGTGCTGCGGCCCTCCAGGCGGGCCCGGCGGTTCAGGCCCGGGGACTCGTGGAGGACCTGGGTCTTGCCGAAGGCTGCCTGCCCTTGGTAGGCGGGGTTGCGGAGCATGCCCCGGACCACGCTGCGGTCCCAGCGGGTCTTGCCGGTGCGGGTGGGAGTGCCGCTGCCGGTGAGCCAGCGGGTCAGGTCCGCGATCGAGGCCCCGTCGTCGGTATAGCGGCGGAACAGCTCGACCACCAGCGCCGCCTCGGACTCGACGATCTCGTAGGTGGCCCCGCACTCGGGGGTCTTGCGCAGGTAGCGGTAGCCGAACGGGGCTCCGCCCAGCACGTTCACCGCCCCCGAGCGGGCCCGGTAGGTCTTCCCGCGCCGGTAGCGTTCCATCAGCTGGGCCTTCTCGTACTCGGCGAACATGCCCTGGAACTGGACCATCAGCTGGTCCTCGGGGCTGTCGCCGCGTGGGCCGCGGACGAACTCCACCCGGGTGCCGGCCCGGGCGAACTCCTCGACCAGCAAGGCCTGGTAAGCGAACTTGCGGGCGAGGCGGTCGGGCGCATAGCACAGCACGACATCCACGCCGACCTGGGCGACCAGGTCGCGCAGCCGCTCCAGCGCGGGCCGCACCAGGGTCGCCCCGGAGTGCCCCTCGTCCTCGAACACCCACTCCTCGGGCAGCTCAAGATGCGCGGTGGCGGCGTGCGCGCGCAGGGCCGCGGTCTGCGAGCCGATCGTCTGGTCCTTCTTCTGCCGGGCCGAGGACACCCGGGCGTAGATCGCCACGCTGGTCATCGCTCACTCCTGCCTGCTCCAGGCGATCGCGTATCCCAGATCGCCGCTGCGGAACCAACGCCGCGTAGGCCGCGGACAAGTCCGCCGCCGCATGACGGTCGAAGACCGCCTCCACCTCCACCGGCCGGCCTCTCACCTGCCCGGCCGACCCTCCGGGGCACCCCGCTCAAGGAATTCGGCCAGGGCCTGGGCCACCACCGCGGAGATCGCCCGGTCGCTCTCGTGGGCACGGGCGCGGATCTGTCCTGCCAGCGACTGCGGCAGCTTGACAGTGAACACCACGCTCGACTCGGGGACTTCGAGATGTCCAGCGGCCATGGCCTGCTCCAGATACCGGCGTGCCTGACGCACCGACACCCCGTACCCACTCGCCAACGTGCGGGCGGCTGCGGCCACGGGCACACCCGCCCCGACCAAATCCGCGGCGGCGTTGACCCGCCGGGCGTACTCGACGCTATCGACACGATCACCACGCACCATGTCACAAACCTACTACCCATTGTGACGTCCCTTACCCTCCGCTCGAGGAAGGAGTTCCAGCCGCCGGTAGCCGAGCGTCACCTCGAAGCAGAAGTTGCCCATTGCGTTGGGGGCGTGAC
>NZ_JBHVEE010000299.1:0-2229 GCF_042802415.1 Streptomyces sp. NPDC057486
GGGCCCCGGCACCGTTCACGGTGCCGGGGCCTTCGTGTGCCGGCCTTCCGGGTCCGTACGGGCGACCGGGGCCCCGGGCGGGGGGCGGAGGCCCGGAGAGACCCGTAGCGCCTACGGGAGCGCCAGCATCCGCTCCAGCGCCAGCTTCGCGTACTTCTCCGTCTCGGGGTCGACCTCGATCCGGTTGACCAGATTGCCCTCGGCCAGCGACTCCAGCGTCCACACCAGGTGCGGCAGGTCGATCCGGTTCATCGTCGAGCAGAAGCACACCGTCTTGTCGAGGAAGACGATCTCCTTGTCCTCCGCGGCGAACCGGTTGGCCAGGCGGCGCACCAGGTTCAGCTCGGTGCCGATCGCCCACTTCGAGCCGGCCGGGGCCGCCTCCAGGGCCTTGATGATGTACTCCGTCGAGCCGACGTAGTCCGCCGCGGCCACGACCTCGTGCTTGCACTCGGGGTGCACCAGCACATTGACGCCCGGGATGCGCTCGCGCACATCGTTGACGGAGTCCACCGAGAAGCGCCCGTGCACCGAGCAGTGCCCGCGCCACAGGATCATCTTCGCGTTCCGCAGCTCCTCGGCGGTGAGGCCGCCGTTCGGCTTGTGCGGGTTGTAGAGGACGCAGTCCTCCAGCGTCATCCCCATGTCGCGGACCGCGGTGTTCCGTCCCAGGTGCTGGTCGGGGAGGAAGAGGACCTTCTCGCCCTGTTCGAAGGCCCACTCCAGGGCGCGCTTCGCATTGGACGAGGTGCAGATCGTGCCGCCGTGCCTGCCGGTGAAGGCCTTGATGTCGGCGGAGGAGTTCATGTACGAGACGGGTACGACCTGCTCGGCGACCCCGGCCTCGGTCAGTACGTCCCAGCACTCGGCGACCTGCTCGGCGGTGGCCATGTCGGCCATCGAGCAGCCGGCCGCCAGGTCCGGCAGCACGACCTTCTGGTCGTCGGTGGTCAGGATGTCCGCGGACTCCGCCATGAAGTGCACGCCGCAGAAGACGATGTACTCGGCTTCCGGCCGGGCGGCCGCGTCACGGGCGAGCTTGAACGAGTCGCCGGTGACGTCCGCGAACTGGATGACCTCGTCGCGCTGGTAGTGGTGGCCGAGAACGAAGACCTTGTCCCCGAGCTTCTCCTTGGCCGCGCGGGCGCGCTCCACCAGGTCCGGGTCGGACGGGGAGGGCAGATCGCCGGGGCACTCGACGCCGCGCTCACTCTTCGGGTCGGCCTCGCGGCCGAGCAGCAGCAGGGCGAGGGGTGTCGGCTGGACATCGAGGTCCTGGACGGGGTGGGCCGTGGTCACGTCACGCACCCTTTCTTCTCTGCAGATAAGCCTTTTCGTCTAATTGACGTTATCTATCATATCCGGTTCACGTCACTTTGACGATGCCGATAGCGTCTATGTGACGAATTCCCTCCGGAGGTGGCCGGGGGCTGTTCCGGGGTCGCGAGAGGAGTCCTCGTCCCGCCCGGCACCTCTTCGCGGAGGGGTGTGCGAGCATGAAAGGAACAGGCAAGCGCTCGGCCCGGAATGAATCCGCGGTCCCGACGGTTGCAACGTCGGCAAGCAGTCCGTACAACCCGGGAGAGAAGCAGATGTCCGTATCGGACGAGACCACCACCGTGAGCGACGGCATCCTCCTGTCCGACGCCGCCGCAGCCAAGGTCAAGGGCCTGCTGGAGCAGGAAGGCCGTGACGACCTGGCGCTGCGCGTCGCCGTCCAGCCCGGCGGCTGCTCGGGCCTGCGCTATCAGCTCTTCTTCGACGAGCGTTCGCTCGACGGCGATGTCGTGAAGGACTTCGACGGCGTCAAGGTCGTCACCGACCGGATGAGCGCTCCGTACCTGGGCGGCGCCTCCATCGACTTCGTCGACACCATCGAGAAGCAGGGCTTCACGATCGACAACCCGAACGCCACGGGCTCCTGCGCCTGCGGTGACTCCTTCAGCTAAGTCGCGAAGGCGGTAACGGGCAGCAGTGCCTGCAGAGGGCGGCGGCCCCCGGAATCCGGGGGGCGCCGCCCTCGGTCGTGCCGGGCACCGATCAGCCGACCGTCACGTCATGACCGAGTGCACCCGGTGCTGCGGCCAAAAAGGTTGCGTCGCGAGCTTCCCGGCGAACCTTCCCGGCCGCAGCACTAGGGCGCGTGTCGGAAGTCCCGCCTGCCCGGCGACGCCCGGCACGCACGCTCGCTGCGTTGTCGGGGTCGTCCGAGTACGTCCAGTACGAGGA
>NZ_JBHVEE010000300.1:0-2221 GCF_042802415.1 Streptomyces sp. NPDC057486
GACCGAAGGTCCGGGGCTTCCCACGTGCCCGGGTGGAGCGCAGGCGCTGGGACATCCAGTCGGACGCCGGCCCAAGGGAGTTGGTCAGATCCTGCTCGGCACCGTCGAGCAGATGACGCAGCTCGGTGACGGACAGCTCGACCACGGGCTGCCGCTCTGCTCCGCCTCGACGGTCACTCGGACGGTGTCGCCGAGGCTCTCGGCGAACGCGTCGTATGGGTTCTACAGCGTCCACACGGGAGTCGTCCGTGTGTCTGGGCACGTGACGAAAGATGACCAAGCCCTACTAGAGCCTGTCCGGGCGATCACGGGCTCCCGCCGCGCAGCCGCCGGGCTGACCTCTATGGGTCTGCCCGGTCTGACGACTCAGGAGTGACAGAGTAGGTCGATGACGACGGCCTCGGCGTCGAGGCCGTCGAGGTAGCGGTTGGCTTGATCCCAGTGGCCGTCTGTGTCCGCGTCCGTCCACGCGCCATCAAGGGTGACCAAGGCGAAGCCGGGCACGGCACACCGGACCGACCACAGCCGGGCTTCCTCGTGTTCCTGCGCGAAGTATGCGACCGGGTCGTTGAGCAGGAACGACGTGTCAAAGTGCGGGTCTCCCGCGACGGCCCGCTGGGCCACGTCCTGCACCAGTGGCTGGGCCAGATGCTCCTTCCTGGCGTCTGCCAGGGAGTACCTTTCGGGATCGGCCTCGTGGCGAGCGAGGAAGTCTGCGAGCGGGCGGGCCGGCGGGTGTATCGCGGTCAGCTCGGTCCAAGCGGCGAGCAGGGCGTCATGCGTGCGCGCCGCTCGTTTCCGCATACCGTCGAAGTCGAGCAGACCCCGAGGCCCTCCGTAGCATTCCAGCGGCCCCAGGGCATCGAGCTTGGCCTTCCTGCGCGGCACGGTCGAGGCCGTGACGAGCCTGCGGTCGCCGTCGTGCGGAGGCAACACGAGGTAGGCGTTGCCCGCGCTGGAGTGGATAGCCCACCAGTCCCAGTGGCCAACCGGATTCCATTCCTCGGTGAGGTTGGCGTTGTAGGGCGCCATGGCGGCAGCTATCGCCTGTGGAACCTTCCGAGGCGCGGTCGGCGGCAGGCACACAGTGGCGAAGAATTTGGTCATGCCCCGGAGCGTAAGCCCCGGGATTTGTCCGCCCATGTGACTGCCACCTCGTCGGATCGTTGTCTCGGCCATGGGGCGGGGTGATCTGACAGATACGGAGTGGGAGCGGCTGCGGCCGTTCCTGCCGGTGGGCAATGGTCGATGCGGTAGGTGGCGGGATCATCGGCAGGTGATCGACGGGATCTTGCACCGGGTGCGGACCGGGATTCACTGGCGTGACCTGCCGGAACGGTTCGGGCCATGGAAGACGGTCTATGAGCGGCACCGGCTGTGGTCGGCCGACGGAACCTGGGAGCGACTGCTCCAGGAAGTCCAAGCCGAAGCGGATGCCGCCGGTGAGATCGACTGGGACATCGGAGTGGATTCCACGGTGGTACGCGCTCATCAGCACGCGGCGGGGGCCCGTAACAGCCCGCCGCCCGCGCCCCGCACGTCAAAAGGGGACGCGAGCGGGGAACACCAGGACGAACCGCCGTGGCAGAGCCTTCACGCCCGCCTGGTGGAGGTGGTGAAGCAGGTGAGGGACTGGGCCGCTCAAGGGGCGGCTTCACCACCAAGCTCCACCTGAGCGCCGAAGGCCGGTGCCGGCCGCTGTCCCTGATCGTCACACCCGGCCAACGGGCCGACTGCACCCAACTGGACCCCGTACTCGACAAGATCCGCGTTCCGCGCACCGGTCCGGGCAGACCGCGCAAGAAGCCCGACAGCCTCGCCGCGGACAAGGCGTACAGCAACGGGCCATGCCGGGACAGCCTGCGCCGTCGGGGCATCCGGCACACTATCCCGGAGAAAACCGACAGCCAGGCCGCCCGCCAGCGCAAAGGCTCACGCGGCGGACGGCCACCCGGCTTCGACAAGCAGCGCTACAAGAAACGCAACACCGTCGAGCGGGCCATCAACAAGCTGAAACAGTCCCGGGCCGTGGCCACGCGATACGACAAGCGCGGCTACGTCTACCTCGGCACCGTCACCGCCGCAGCCCTCGTCATCTGGCTCCGCACATGATCGACCGGACAGGCTCTAGTACTCCAGCCGTACTTTTCCATTACTGCTGGTCAACGGCTTGGGTGTGGGGATTGTAGCGGGGTGGGTTTGGGTGCGGGGCGGTCTTGGC
>NZ_JBHVEE010000301.1:0-2163 GCF_042802415.1 Streptomyces sp. NPDC057486
CGGGAACTCCGGCCGGGCGCCTCCATCGCTTCCCCTGGCGGGACCTACTCCACCGAGGCGATCGCCGTCTCGCGGGCGGCCGTCTCCGTGCCGTCGGCGAGGGTGGCGGTCACGCGGTAGTACGTGGTCGTGCCCTTGGGCATGGTGGTGTCCACGTACGACCAGCCGGTGATGTCACCGCGCGTCTGGACGTCAACCTTGTCGAAGACGTGGGTCGACTGGTTCCAGCGGTAGACGGCGAAGCCGGTCACCCTGCTGCCGTTGGCGCCCGTGTCGCTGCCCAGCCACCAGCGGACCGAGCCGTACACGTCGCCGTTGAGGTGGCCGAGCGGGTTGTCGCCCACGGCCGGGCCGGCGTCGACGTCGGGGCGCAGGTCGAGCTCGGTGACGTCCTGGACGGAGGCGCCGGTCTCGGGGGTGAGCCGGTTGCCGTACTGGTCGACGGCGACGACGCTGTAGCGGAGCTGCTCGCCATCGGCGACCGTACGGTCGAGGAGGTGGGTCTCCGTGAACTCCTGGGGCCTGAGGGTCCAGGAGTCGATGAGCGGCTGGTAGACCCACTCGCCGTCGACGAGGGTGCCCCGCATGATGCGGTAGTGATCGAGACCGGGGTCGTCACTGGCGTCCCAGCTCAGCGAGACGCCGTTCTCCCGGGCGGTGGCGGTCATGCCCGTCACCGGGGGCGGCGGGGTGCTGTTCCCCGCGACGGCGACCGGCATCTCGACAGAGGGGGTGCCCCCGTTCCCCGCGCCGTCCACAGCCACGACCGTGTAGTAGTACGTGGCGCCCGGCGGCGGGGCCGCCTCCGTGAAGGACGTGCCCTGGATGCCCTTGGCGACCTCCACGACCGTGCGCCCGCTCTCCGTGCGCGGCTTGTTGTAGCGCAGGACCGTGTACCCGACGAAGTCCTCGCTGGTGGCCTCCGACTTGTCCCAGGTCAGCGTGACCCCGCGCTCGTCCTCGACCGCCGTCGCGTTGTACGCGGTGTTCACGGGACCCGTCTTGTCCCGCGTGTAGAACTCCGCCGTGCCGGAAGCCGCCGACTCGTTGCCGTGCGTGTCGACCGCTGTGACGGCGTAGTAGTACGTGTCCCCGGTCTGCGGCAGCGGCTGCTCGTACCAGGAGCCGCTGAGCGGCTTGTCGCCGTTCAGCCGGTTCGCCGCGGTGAGCGCGACCGGCCTGCCGGTGGTGGAGCGGTACACGTTGTACCCGGCGAGATCCGCCTCGGTGTTCCCGTACCAGGAGAGGCTGACCTTCTCGGAGTAGCCGGGCTTCCAGTTGCCCTCGAGACCCGTCGGCGCCGTGGGAGCGCTCTTGTCGACGGTGGTGACGGGTTTGTCCGCCGTGCCCGCGGACTCATTGCCCGCCTTGTCGTAGGCGCGGACCTCGTAGTAGTAGACCGCGCCGTTCTTCGGCAGCGTGGTGTCCGTGTACGAGGTGGAGGTCGTCGTGGCCAGCGGCTTGGTGCCGTACGAGGTGCCCTGGAGCCGGCGGTACACGCGGTAGCCCGCGAGGTCCATCTCCTTGTTGGCCGTCCAGCGGAAGTTGGCCCGGTACGAGGAGTCGTACGCGAGGGAGGTGCCGGTGGGCACGAGGGGCTTGACCTTGTCGACGGTGGCGGACGTGCGGGGCAGGTAGTCCGCCTTGACGTTCGCGGCGCCCGTCCAGTTGACGAAGTCGAAGCGGAGGGTGTGCGTCCCGGACGGGATGGTGATGTTGACGGTCTTCGTCTGGGTCGTCGAGACGTTCTTCCAGATGTCGACCTTGCGCGTGCCGTCGAGGTAGACGCGCAGGCCGTCGCGGGTCGCGACGGGGATCGAGAACGGGCCGCCGGAGCCGAAGTCCCGGGTGACCGTCCAGCGCACGCCGAAGTAGTTGCTGGGCAGCCCGGCGGCGGGGGCGCCGGTGCCCCAGTTCTGATCGATCTTCGAATCGCAGTCGGTCTTCTTCGGCGTACCGGAGAAGGTCGTGTTCGCGTAGAACTGCCTTTTGAAGACGGGCGACTTACAGGTCACGGTCGCCGTGGCGGCACCGGCGGCGGACGTGCAGGTGAGCAGGGCTCCGGTCGTCGCGAGGACGGTGGTCGCGGCGAGCGCGGACGCACGAGTGGCTCGGGTCATGCCTTCCTTCGTTCTGGGTCGGCGGTGGGAAGACGGCGTCTTC
>NZ_JBHVEE010000302.1:0-2131 GCF_042802415.1 Streptomyces sp. NPDC057486
ATTTCCTGATCGACGCCGAGCCCGTCCCCGGCCTCGGCGTGCGCCTTGATCGAGACGAAACCGCCGGCCTCCTTCGGCGTCTGGAACCGTGCGGTTCAGGAACCGGCCGAATTCTCGCGCAGCTCCACGTCGCTCCAGTTCTTGCCGTTGTCGTCAAATGAGGTCGTCGATCAAGGCAGTTCTTAGCGGCGCCGGCACCCTGCCGGCCGATGTGGCATCCGCGGGAGGATCGACGCGAGCACGGGCTGACTCGCTGCCGGGCTTGACCCTCACGCTGCGTGAGGGTCAACGATGTGGCGCATGAGTGATTCTTTCAACGCGTTCGAGATGAGCCCGCTCACCGAGCGAGGACCCGAGGCGGTTGCACCAGAGGTGTTTCGTGGCATCTACGCGATGCCGATGTTCGTGACGATTCCGACATCCGATCTGGCGGTGTCGACGGACTTCTGGGTGCGCGGGCTCGGCTTCATCGAGCTGTTCAGCATTCCCGGGCAGGTGGTCCATCTGCGTCGTTGGGCGTTCCAGGACGTGCTGCTCGTCCCCGCAGAGGCAAGCCCCGAAGAGGCTGACGTTCCGGCGATGAGCGTGAGCTTCGCGTGCGTTCTGAACGAGATCGATCCCCTCGTCGCGGCGTGTACGCAACTCGTACCCGGCAGCGTGACCGACCCGCGTGATACTCCCTGGAGCACTCGCGACGTGGAAGTGATCACCCCTGAGCGGGCGCGGGTCGTGTTCACCGCGCCGAGGCAGTTCGATCCCGACAGTCAGGAGGTGCGCGATCTCGCAGCGGTCGGAATCGTCGCCCCGGAAGCGGCGGAGGACGGTCACAATGGAGTTCATGGTTGATCGGAACATCGACGACGGTGCCACGGTGGGCGCGGCCGCCGCGCTCGCGGGGGTGACGGTCCGCACGCTGCATCACTGGGACGAGATCGGCTTGGCGTCGCCCTCCGTGCGCACCCCGGCGGGCTACCGCCATTACACCGAAGAAGACCTGCAACGTCTGTACCGGATCGTCGCCTACCGGGAAGCCGGGCTCGGGCTGGATGCGGTGCGTGAGGTGCTCGACGACCCGACCGCTGACATCGGTGCCACCCTGCAGGACCAGCGTTCCCGGCTCGCCGAGCGGATCCATGATCTGCAACAGCTCGACAAGCGCCTGGAACGAATGAGCCACGCGCACGAGCGCGGCATTCTCCTGAGCGACGAGGAGCAGGCGGAGATGTTCGGGGCGGACTGGGACGCGCGCCGATCCGAGCGAGCCCGCGCCGTGTGGGGAAGTTCCCCCCAATGGGCGCAGTTCGCCGAGCGCTCCGCCTCCCGCACGCGGGAGCAGTGGCAGTCGCTGTCTGACGCGATGTCGACGTTGCAACGCGATCTGGACAAGGCTCTGGACGAGGGCGTCATTCCGGGCAGCCCAGAGGCGAACAACCTCGTCGAGCGTCACCGCGATGTCTTCTCCCACTTCTTCCCACTTACGCGGCAGATGCAAGTGTGCCTGGGACGGATGTTCGAGTCCGACCCGGGTTTCTCCGCCCACTACGACGGCATCCGAGCCGGGCTGGCCTCCTGGTTCCGGCGGATCATCGACGAGTCCGCCCGCGCCCACGGGATCGATCCCAACGCCGCGACCTGGCAGTAGCACGCACAGGCAGGCGTCAGGCCGCGGCTTCCGCCAGAGCCTCATGGAAGTCCGCCGCTGCCCACAGGGCGGCCGGCAGAAGCCTCATTGAGCCGCCGGCCGGTAGGCGGGTGAGCAGCAGGCAGCTACAACCGAGCGGGACGGTCCCGGTGGCAGCTACTCGCCTCAGGCCGAGCCTGGTCACGACTCGTCGGCTCAGCAAGGTGCCGGCAGCCGCGGCGGTGGTCATTATCGCGGTCGTCAGCCCGAACTGCGCCGCCGGCCGGCCGAGCACCTACTGCACGAAAGAGGTGAGGCAACGCTCGAGGCCGCCCATGCCAACACCGTGGTGGACATCAAGCACGACGCTGACGGCTCGTCTATCTCCTGCGCCTCCCGGCCGGGCATCGTCGCCCTCATGCTGGACAGGTGGCTCCACACCCCCGTCGGAGGGGGTGGAGCCCCCTCGTTCGCAACCTGCCGCGCACCGCCCGAGCACCCTCAAGCGGA
>NZ_JBHVEE010000303.1:0-2118 GCF_042802415.1 Streptomyces sp. NPDC057486
CGAGTGTGTTCGTCCGGCCGGTGAGCATGGAGGAGGGCCGGAAGCTGCAGAGAATCAGCCGGAGGGCGAAGGACCCGGTGAAACTTCGTCGGGCGATCGTGGTGCTGATGTCCGCCCAGGGCCAGACGGTCAAGGACATCACCGTGCTGATGCAGGTCAGCGAGGAATACGTCCGCGATGTCATCCACGCCTTCAACGGGCAGGGGCTGGACGCGCTGGACCCAAAATGGAGCGGGGGACGCCCCAAGACGATCAATGACGAGGTGCGCGAGCATATCTGCCTGATCGCCCGGACGTCCCCCGCCGACTGGAAGATCACCGCGTTCTCCACCTGGAGCCTGAGCAAGCTCGCCGACCACCTCGTCAAGCAGAAGGTGACCGCGGCCATCAGCCGGGAGACCCTGCGCCGGATCCTGCGCGCCGGCAAGGTCTCCTGGAAGACCACCACCACCTGGAAGGCGTCCACCGACCCGGAGTTCATTGCCAAGATGCACCGCGTCCTGGCGCTGTATGACACCCCGCTCGCCGACGGGCGGGTGATATGCGTCGATGAGTTCGGGCCGCTGAACCTGATGCCCCGCAAGGGCAAGGCGTGGGGGCCGGTGAGGCGTCCGCGCAGGCTGCGGGCCACCTACAACCGCTACGGCGGCGTGCGGCAGATGCTCGCCGCCCTCGATCTGGCCACCGGCAAGCTGTATTACCGCATTCGCCCGCGCAAGCGGTGGCGCGAGTTCCTCGGCCTTCTCAAGGCCCTGCGCGCCCGCTGGCCCGGGCAGAAGCTGTATGTGGTGCTGGACAACTTCTCCCCGCACAAGCACGCCAAGGTCCGCACCTGGGCGGCTGACAACGACATCGGGCTGGTCTTCCTGCCGACCTACGGCTCCTGGCTGAACTGGATCGAGTCCGAGTTCGCGGCCCTGCGCTACTTCGCCCTCAACGGCACCGACCATCGCAGCCACGATGAGCAGAACGCCGCCATCGCCGCCTACGTCCGTTGGCACAACACCCGCGCGGAACCGAAGACGAACCTCGCGCCCGACTCACCGATCCGGTCATGGACCGATTACCCGGCCAGAGCCGCCTGACAAGCCGCCGGTCCACCTGGGCCCTCATCCCAACGGTGGTGTGCTGATCCGCTTCTCGAACCAGTGGTGGGCATACGGCTCGTCGTTGAAGGCAGCGACCTCCTGGAAGCCGCTGGAGTGGTAGAGACCGATCGCCGCGGTGAGCGCCTTGTTGGTGTCCAGGCGGAGTACCTCGCAGCCTTGCTGGGCGGCTTGAGTCTCCAGCTCGGTCAGGAACCGGCGGCCGAGACCGAGGCCCCGGGTGCGGGGCGCGACCCACATGCGTTTGATCTCGGCCGGGGCGCCGGGGGGCAGCTTCAGGCCGGCGCAGCCGACGGGCTCGCCGTGCAGCCGGGCAACCAGGAACAGGCCGCGCGGTGGCCGGAGTTCGCCCGCGTCGGGCAGCAGGCTCCGCGCGGGGTCGAAGCCGGTCTCAAAGCGTGCCTGAATCTCGGCGAAGTAGGACCGCAGGCAGTGCTGGGCGTCGGGGTGGTCTGGGTCAACCGCGTCCAGCGTGACCGTCGCGGCGGTCAGCAACCGTTCGACCTCGGCCATGGCGGCGGTCAGCCGGGCGCGCTGGGCCGTGTTGAGCGGCTCCAGGAGAGAGCTGGCCAGCTCGTCGCTGCGGCCATCGAGCACCGCGCGCTCAGCGCGGCCCGCATCGGTGAGCCGGACGGTGCGCACCCGCCTGTCCCGGGGCTGCGGCTCCACCGTCACCAGGCCGTCGGCCTCCAGGGAGCGCAGCAGCCGGCTGACGTACCCGGAGTCGAGCGCGAGGTGCTCGCGCAGTTGCCGCACGTCCTGGCCCTCCTCACCGATCTCCCAGAGCAGCCGGGCTTCACCGATGGGCCGGTCGCGGCCTAGGTAGTGGTCGTGGAGCACGCCCACACGTTCGGTGACGGTGCGGTTGAACTGCCGCACCTGGTCGATCTGCACCGTGTCCATTCTCTGACTTTAGTCAGAGAACCATGTGCGGGGCCAGAGGCTTCAGCCTTCACCGAGACGTTGACCGACGTTCGAGAAGACGGATGCCAGACCGCATGTCGATTACCCA
>NZ_JBHVEE010000304.1:0-2025 GCF_042802415.1 Streptomyces sp. NPDC057486
GGACCCCTGCGGCGTCGCTCGCTCGCGCTGTCTACTTCTCGCCCTTCTGCTGGTCCGCGATGGACTTGCGGACCTCGTCCATGTCCAGCTTGCGGGCCTGCCCGATGACATCCTCGAGCGCCGCCTCCGGCAGGGCCCCCGGCTGGGAGAACACCGCCACATTGTCCCGGACGATCATCAGGGTCGGAATGGACCGGATCTCGAAGGCCGCCGCCAGCTCCTGCTGCGCCTCCGTGTCGACCTTCGCGAAGACCAGGTCGTCGTGGCGCTCGGACGCTGCGTCGTACACCGGCGCGAATTGCCGACACGGGCCGCACCAGGAAGCCCAGAAGTCGATCAGGATGAACTCGTTCTCGCTGACGACCTGATCGAAGTTTTCCTTGGTGAGCTCTACGGTGCTCATGCTCTCGTTACCTCTTCCTGTGCCCGTTCGGACGTGTCCGGCACAACGGTGCCCGGCTCTGCGCTATTCCGCCTGCCCATGTGGCCGGGGCTCACACCCCCGGTCAGACTGTCCCCCATGACAGATGCTGTGGAGAACGCTGTGTACGACGTCGTGGTGATCGGTGCAGGGCCTGTGGGTGAGAACGTGGCGGACCGGACCCGGGCTGCCGGACTGTCCACGGCGGTCGTCGAGACGGAGCTCGTCGGCGGCGAGTGCTCGTACTGGGCGTGCATGCCGAGCAAGGCGCTGTTGCGTCCGGTCGTGGCCCGCGCCGATGCGCGCAAGGTCCCCGGACTCAGCGCGGCTGTCCAGGGCCCCCTGGACGCGGAGGCCGTCCTCGCCCACCGTGACGAGTACGCCTCGCACTGGAAGGACGACGGACAGGTCGCCTGGCTGAAGGGGATCGGGGCGGACCTCTACCGGGGTCGGGGACGCCTGACGGGTACGAAGGCGGTCTCCGTCACAGGCCCTGACGGCTCCGAACACCGGCTGACCGCCCGGCACGCCGTCGCCGTCTGCACCGGCAGCCGCGCCGTCGTTCCCGACCTTCCCGGAGTCGCCGACGCCCGCCCCTGGACCAGCCGGGAGGCGACCAGCGCCAAGGAGGTGCCGGGCCGACTGGTGATCGTCGGCGGGGGAGTCGTCGGCGTGGAGATGGCCACCGTCTGGCAGGCTCTCGGCGCGCACGTGACGATGCTGATCCGCGGCAAAGGGCTGCTGCCGAAGATGGAGCCGTTCGCGGGCGAGCTGGTCGCCGAGGCCCTCATCGAGGCCGGAGCCGGCATCCGTACGGGCGTCTCCGCCACCTCCGTGCGACGTGCCGGCCCCGACGGGCCGGTCACCGTGGAGCTGGACAACGGCGAGCGCATCGAGACCGACGAGATCCTCTTCGCCACCGGCCGTGCCCCGCGCACCGACGACCTCGGGCTGGAGACGGTGGAACTGAAACCCGGATCCTGGCTGGAGGTCGACGACAGCTGCCGCGTCGAGGGCAGCAACTGGCTGTACGCAGTCGGCGACGTCAATCACCGGGCGCTCCTCACCCACCAGGGCAAGTACCAGGCCCGCATCGCGGGTGCCGCGATCGCCGCCCGAGCGCAGGGCACCGTGCCGCTGTCGACCGAGCGCTGGGGCGCACACGCCGCCACCGCCGACCACGCGGCCGTCCCCCAGGTCGTCTTCACCGACCCGGAGGCCGCATCCGTCGGGCTCACCCTCGCCGCGGCCGAGCGCGCCGGGCACCGGGTCCGCGCCGTCGACCACGACCTCGCCGCCGTCGCCGGCTCCGGACTGTACGCGGACGGCTACCGGGGCCGCGCGCGCATGATCGTCGACCTCGACCGCGAGATCGTACTCGGCGTCACCTTCGTCGGCCCCGGCATCGGCGAGCTGCTGCACTCGGCGACGGTCGCCGTTGCGGGTGAGGTCCCCATCGACCGGCTCTGGCACGCGGTCCCCGCCTATCCGACGATCAGCGAGGTGTGGCTGCGCCTGCTGGAGGCGTACCGCGGCTGACCACGGCTGGTGAGCCGGTGCGTCGGCGACGGGTCCCGACGTCCCTCGGAGGGACGTCGGGACCC
>NZ_JBHVEE010000305.1:0-1945 GCF_042802415.1 Streptomyces sp. NPDC057486
CGCCATGCGCTCCGGGGCCGACGGGCGCTCCACCCCCGCGCGGTCACGTCCGGGGGTATTCCGGAAGGTGGAAGGCAGGGAAATACCTATGCGACAGGTCACGCGCAAGGGCCTGATGACCATGGCGGCGGCGGGCGGAGTGCTCGCGCTGAGTGGCGGATACGCACACGCCGACGCGGGAGCGGTCGGCGACACGTCGAATTCCCCGGGGGTGCTGTCAGGGAATTCGGTGAAGATCCCGGTCGACGTCCCGGTCAACGTATGCGGTAACTCCGTGAGTGTTGTCGGACTGCTCAATCCGGCGGCCGGAAATGCTTGCGGAAACGGCTCGGTAAACAGTGCCTCGGGGCGGCACGGCTCGGGCGACCGGGCGTCGGGTGCGCAGGCATCGGGCCGCCACGCGGCGGCCGGCCGCGGCATGGGCGACCTGACCCGCGAGCACCGCGCCGGAACGGGCAAGCACCGGGCCGGAACGGGCAAGCACCGGGCCGGGGACAACGGAAGCTTCAGCGGCGCCACGGCCGAGGGGTACGCGAACGGGTCACCCGGCGTCCTTTCGGGCAACCACATCCAGGTCCCCGTCGACGTCCCCGTGAACGCCTGCGGGAACAGCGCCACCATCGGCGGACTGCTCAACCCCGCAACCGGCAACACGTGCGAGAACGATGCCGACGTGAGCACGCCCCCGGTGGACGTTCCGGTCACCCCGGTCACGCCGGTCACGCCGGTTACCCCGGTTACCCCGGTCACGCCGCTCACCCCCGAGAAGCCCGAAGTGCCAGGGTCGCGAGGCGTGCCGAACGCGCCCGAGCCCCAGCTCGCCCACACCGGAGCCGGCGGGCTCGAACTGCTGGTCCCGGCGGGCGCGGCTCTGCTGCTGGCGGGCGCGGGCACGGTCCTGTACCGCCGCGCCCGTACGGCCGCATAACAACGGGCTGCGGCACCGGGCCGAAAGGCATGAAAACGAGCGGGCCCCGCGGATGCGGGGCCCGCTCGTCTCACCAGGTGGCGCGTAGCTGGCGAATGATCCGCCGCCGCAGTCGCACCCTGCGGCTGCCGTCACGGCGCAGCGTCAATCGGTCCAACTCCCAGTGCCCGTACTCGGCATGGTCGGTCAGCAGGCGGGCGGTTTCCTTCCGGGAGACCCCGCGTGGCACGTACACATCGACAAATTCGTATTCCGGCATCGCATCTATTGTGCGGGCAGAGGCCGTGTACGGATAGCGTCTGCACTATGTCTGATGCTGCGCAGCCCACCGCTGCCGAGGTACGCGCCGCCGCCGATGCGGTCAAAGCCGCGCTCGACCATCACCTCGCGGCGGTCGAGCACCGGTCCGGGGACGACGACCCCGCCGTCTATGAGGCGTTCAATGCACTGGCCGCTGCGGCCGAGGTCTACGACGAACTCCTCTACGACCGATACGACGAGGTCACCCCCTTCGAGATCCCCGGCGTCGACGACTCCCTGCCGCCGTACGGCGGTCCCGAGGACCCCAAGGCGCTCAGCGTGCTGATCCGCCGCGACTACGCAGTGGTGGAGCCGCCCCGGCTGCTCGCCCAGGCGCAGCGGATCGCCAATCCGGACCCGGACCGCCGCGCCAACGGGACCGGCGCCGTGGTCGGCGCCAGTGTCCATGCGGCGCTCGGCGTGCTCTTCGGCGAGTACGAACCGGACGAGATCGCCTCCCGGCACCAGGAGTTCGGCCTGGAGGAAGGCGACTCCACGCTGTGGGTCTCCGCAGCGGAAGAGCTTCCCGAGCCGGGGGAGTGGCTCAGTGCCCCGTTCGACGAGGCCGACCCTCAACTGGTGGTGTGCCGCTTCGACGTCAGTTCCGTCTTCGACGAGGACGAACTCGACGAGGAGCTGGACGACCTGGCGACCGAAAGCTCCTGACCGTGTGCCGTCGGTGACAAGCAGTCGTCGCCGGTGCCCCGCCCGGGGCAC
>NZ_JBHVEE010000306.1:0-1809 GCF_042802415.1 Streptomyces sp. NPDC057486
CTACGAACCCCGAACCCCCAGCGTCACCCCAGCCGCATGACCACCCCAAACAGCCTCAAACCCCGCACCACGTCCTTGACGAAGGACATAGAGACACCCCCCCCGGGGGGCGTGGGGCCGCGGGAAGCCGCCGGGCAAGATCCGGGCCGGTTCCGGGCAGGGCCCGGGTCCGGCAGCGACCGCGACGGGCGACGTCGCCGCGCGGTGTTCACAAGCGCCTGCCCGGCCCGGGCAGGGCCCCGGCCGGCAGGAGGCATCCTTCCCGGCCAGGGTCGTGTTCCGGGCTGCGACGGGCCCGACCGCCCCGGCCGGGCCGACACCGCCGCACGGCCGGGGGCGTTGGGCAGGGGCCGCAGGAAGACCAAGAGGACCCGGGGGCCGGAGGCGGACGCAGAGGCAACCGCCGACGAAGCGGCTGCAGGCGCAGACAATCCGAAGCCGCCGCCCAGGGTCCGTTTTGCTCTTGTTCCTGCCCCCGGCTCGTGCTGGTGGCCTGCGTTTACAGGTCCACGAAGGCACCCGGCTGCCGCGGCATGACCTGCAGGGCCTCACGGGCCGGCAGCAGGGATGCCGCAGACTCTGCCGTGTGCTGATGACTTTTGCGCATCGGCCCGCCCCCGGGCGAAGCCAACGCCTGTGCCCGCCCCCGGGCGAAGCCAACGCCTGTGCGCACCCCCGATGCCTATGGTGAGTTGTGATCAACCAGGACACGGACCGTCAGCAGAGCACTGTGCGCCCCGGCTACCTGGCCGCGGCCGGTGTGTTCGCGGTCGGGATGATGGGCACGACCCTGCCGACACCGCTGTACGGGCTCTACCGTGAACAGATCGGCTTTTCCGAACTGATCGTCACCGTCGTTTTCGCCGTCTACGCCATCGGAGTGATCACCGCCCTCCTCCTGGCCGGCGGCTTCTCCGACGTTCTCGGCCGCCGCCCGGTCCTGCTGTGCGCGCTCGGACTGGCCGCGCTGAGCGCGGTGTGCTTCCTGCTCGCAAACGGGCTGCCACTGCTGTTCACAGGCCGTGTCCTGTCGGGGCTGTCGGCCGGACTGCTCAGCGGTACGGGCACCGCCGCCGTGCTGGAACTGGCACCCGCCGGGCGCAGTGCCCGCGCAGGATTCGCGGCGACCGCGGCCAACATGGGCGGCCTGGGACTCGGCCCCCTGGTCGCGGGGGCCCTGGCCCAGTACGCGCCGTGGCCGCTGCGACTGCCGTTCCTGACCCACCTGGCGCTCCTGACGGCCGCAGTGGCCGTCACCTCGCTGCTGCCCGAGACCGTGCACCACAACAACACCAGACCCCCGCTGCGGCCGCAGGGCATGGTCGTCCCCGCCGAAGTACGCGGTGTGTTCGCGCCCTCCGCACTCGCCGCCTTCGCCGGATTCTCACTGCTGGGCCTGTTCACCGCGGTCGCACCGGCCTTCCTCACCCAGACCCTGGGCGTCCACGACCTCGCCGTGTCCGGCGCCGTCGTCTTCTGCGTCTTCTGCGCCTCGGCCTGCGGACAACTACTGATCGGCCCCGTCGGCACACACAACGCCCTGCCCATCGGCTGCCTGATGCTGGTGGCCGGGCTCCTCGTGGTGGGATCATCACTGCTCCTGGCGTCGTTGCCAGTCCTCCTCGTAGGCACCATGACCGGCGGCACCGGCCAGGGCCTCGCCTTCCGCGCAGGCCTGAGCGTGGTGAGCACAACGGCTCCCAGCACCCACAGGGGCGCCACCATCTCAGCAT
Organism: Streptomyces sp. NPDC057486; assembly: GCF_042802415.1. Classification (NCBI taxonomy): domain Bacteria; kingdom Bacillati; phylum Actinomycetota; class Actinomycetes; order Kitasatosporales; family Streptomycetaceae; genus Streptomyces; species Streptomyces sp. NPDC057486. Next base: position 1,734 of record NZ_JBHVEE010000306.1, read on the forward strand.
TCTTCGTCATCGCCTACACGGGAATCTCGGTGCCCGTCATCGGGATCGGCGCACTCACAACAGCACTGGGACTACG
>NZ_JBHVEE010000307.1:0-1797 GCF_042802415.1 Streptomyces sp. NPDC057486
CCCGGAGGAAGAGAAAGCAAATGCGATTCCCTGAGTAGCGGCGAGCGAAACGGGATTAGCCCAAACCAAGAGGCTTGCCTCTTGGGGTTGTAGGACACTCTGTACGGAGTTACAAAGGAACGAGGTAGATGAAGAGGTCTGGAAAGGCCCGCCATAGGAGGTAACAGCCCTGTAGTCAAAACTTCGTTCTCTCCTGAGTGGATCCTGAGTACGGCGGAACACGTGAAATTCCGTCGGAATCCGGGAGGACCATCTCCCAAGGCTAAATACTCCCTAGTGACCGATAGTGAACCAGTACCGTGAGGGAAAGGTGAAAAGCACCCCGGAAGGGGAGTGAAAGAGATCCTGAAACCGTGTGCCTACAAGTAGTCAGAGCCCGTTAACGGGTGATGGCGTGCCTTTTGTAGAATGAACCGGCGAGTTACGATCCCGTGCAAGGTTAAGCAGAAGATGCGGAGCCGCAGCGAAAGCGAGTCTGAATAGGGCGAATGAGTATGTGGTCGTAGACCCGAAACCAGGTGATCTACCCATGTCCAGGGTGAAGTTCAGGTAACACTGAATGGAGGCCCGAACCCACGCACGTTGAAAAGTGCGGGGATGAGGTGTGGGTAGGGGTGAAATGCCAATCGAACCTGGAGATAGCTGGTTCTCTCCGAAATAGCTTTAGGGCTAGCCTCAAGGTAAGAGTCTTGGAGGTAGAGCACTGATTGGACTAGGGGCCCCTACCGGGTTACCGAATTCAGTCAAACTCCGAATGCCGATGACTTATCCTTGGGAGTCAGACTGCGAGTGATAAGATCCGTAGTCGAAAGGGAAACAGCCCAGACCGCCAGCTAAGGTCCCAAAGTATACGTTAAGTGGAAAAGGATGTGGAGTTGCTTAGACAACCAGGATGTTGGCTTAGAAGCAGCCACCATTTAAAGAGTGCGTAATAGCTCACTGGTCGAGTGACTCTGCGCCGAAAATGTACCGGGGCTAAACGTATCACCGAAGCTGCGGACTGTTCTTCGAACAGTGGTAGGAGAGCGTTCTAAGGGCTGTGAAGCAAGACCGGAAGGACTTGTGGAGCGCTTAGAAGTGAGAATGCCGGTATGAGTAGCGAAAGAGGGGTGAGAATCCCTTCCACCGAATGCCTAAGGTTTCCTGAGGAAGGCTCGTCCGCTCAGGGTTAGTCGGGACCTAAGCCGAGGCCGAAAGGCGTAGGCGATGGACAACAGGTTGATATTCCTGTACCACCTCCTCACCATTTGAGCAATGGGGGGACGCAGGAGGATAGGGTAAGCGCGGTATTGGATATCCGCGTCCAAGCAGTTAGGCTGGGAAATAGGCAAATCCGTTTCCCGTGAAGGCTGAGCTGTGATGGCGAGCGAATTATAGTAGCGAAGTTCCTGATTCCACACTGCCAAGAAAAGCCTCTAGCGAGGTGAGAGGTGCCCGTACCGCAAACCGACACAGGTAGGCGAGGAGAGAATCCTAAGGTGATCGAGAGAACTCTCGTTAAGGAACTCGGCAAAATGACCCCGTAACTTCGGGAGAAGGGGTGCTCTGTTAGGGTGCAAGCCCGAGAGAGCCGCAGTGAATAGGCCCAGGCGACTGTTTAGCAAAAACACAGGTCTCTGCGAAGCCGTAAGGCGAAGTATAGGGGCTGACGCCTGCCCGGTGCTGGAAGGTTAAGAGGAGCGCTTAGCGTAAGCGAAGGTGCGAATTGAAGCCCCAGTAAACGGCGGCCGTAACTATAACGGTCCTAAGGTAGCGAAATTCCTTGTCGGGTAAGTTCCGACCTGCACGAATGGCGTA
>NZ_JBHVEE010000308.1:0-1771 GCF_042802415.1 Streptomyces sp. NPDC057486
CGGAAGAACCCGACGCGTCCGCGCTGACGCCAGTCGCCGACTACGTCAGCGACACCACCGCGACTGACTTGATCCACAGGTCTTGACTATTCCTCTCGCCCCCGTGGCCTCGTCGATGCGCTTGTCGTTCACGCGCGGGGCCGTCACCTCGACGACTCCGGCGGAGGTGGTGACCTTCCGCGGCTGGTGATGGCCGTTGCGCACGACCAGTCGGTGACCGCTCTCGTCCCGCTCACCGGCCAACTCGGCTATGTAAGCGTTGACTTCCGCCTCCAGGGCGGCGGCCAACATCCGCCTCGCGCCCTCGCGGACGATCTCGTCGATCAGAGAGCCGTTTGGCGTGGAACCGTCAGCATTGACTACCGTGAGCACGGGCGTGCCTTCCCGGCCGGCGCTGCGAACGCCGGCCTACTCGGTGACCTTCAATCGATCACTCGGGAAGGTACGCCCCTCGCGTGCCACCCGAGCCCCGATCCACAGGTCTTGAGCATTGTTGTGTCCTGAACGCGAAAGGAAGAAGTATGTAGGAGCTCTTTCTGATTGCGATGCTGCACGGAAGATGAAGGTTGTGGCCCTTCGGAGTCGCCCTGCGGGGGGAGACTTCAAACCCCCTCATGCTGCGTTGGCTGAAGACCGTCGTGGTGAACGATGAGGAAAAGGCACCAGACAAGGTGTCAGGTGGGGGCCGGGAAGGCGAGCGCAAGCGAATCGCTGCTGACGTGTCGAAAGTGACAGACGACATCAAAACCGGGGTGTCAATGCGACCTCGGGATAAGTCTGGCGGGTGCCCGTTTACTGGCCAGGCGGTGTCCGGCATGGAGGCGACGCGAGCCCGGTCTGCGGCTTTCGTGTGGAACAGGAGAAGGCGGGTCCGGATACGTCTCCGCTGGTCAGTGGAGAGAGAGGGAGCATCCCGGGCGGCCCGAAGCCGTGAGGGACTGAGTACCGATGCCGGAAGCGCCGGCGGACCGGTCCGTAGTAGTGATGAAGTCCCTGTAATCGGGGCGGAGCGAAGGGGCCGGGTCGTTCGTGACTGTGTTTATTCGATCAACCGGGCGTTCCCCGGGAGGAGTCGCGTGAACGAGTTGAAAGCATCAGACAAGCCGTTCAATATTTCCAAGCAGTCCGTCTGGGAGGCGTACGAGAAGGTCAGGGCAAACAAGGGCGCAGCGGGCGTGGACGCGGTGTCGATGGAGGTCTTCGAGGAGGATCTGAAGAACAATTTGTATCGGATCTGGAACCGTATGGCCTCCGGCACCTATTTTCCGCCTCCGGTGCGTGCGGTGGAGATCCCCAAGAAAGGGGGCGTCCGAATTTTGGGCGTGCCCACGATCGGGGATCGCATCGCTCAGACGGTAGTTGCCGGGGTTCTGGAAGCAAAGGCCGAGCCGGTCTTCCATCCGGATTCCTACGGCTATCGTTCCGGACGGTCGGCGACTGACGCTGTCGGCCGGTGCCGCGAGCGCTGCTGGAAGGCGGACTGGGTCATCGACCTGGACATCCGCGCATTCTTCGACAGCGTTCCGTGGGATCTGGTCCTCAAGGCGGTCGCCGCCCACACCGATCCGTCCCAGTCCTGGGTCCTGTTGTACGTGCGGCGATGGCTTGCCGCACCGCTGCAACTGCCCGACGGGACACAGCGCGAGCGAACCCGGGGGACCCCGCAGGGGTCCTCGGTCACGCCCCCAACGCAATGGGCAACTTCTGCTTCGAGGTGACGCTCGGCTACCGGCGGCTGGAACTCCTTCCTCGAGCGGAGGGTAAGGGACGT
>NZ_JBHVEE010000309.1:0-1751 GCF_042802415.1 Streptomyces sp. NPDC057486
TGCCGTGACCGCATACGTTCACCGGGTTGGTGAACCGTGGCGCCAGGAGCTGAGCTTCTAGAGTGAGGCGTCACAGCTCAGAGGCGGGTGGGGAGGGCGTATGGCGGAGGTTGAGGTTCCTGGGCCTGAGTCGGACTGGGAACGTGCGCCGGAGTACCAGGGAGGGAAGCGAAACCCGGCCTTCCAGGCCAGCATGTGGGAGTACGCGGCGAGCTCCTTCCGGCTCGTTGCCGGCCTGTCGCCGTCGCTGGACGTTCTGGCCGCGCGGCTGCGGTTGAACATCGAACGGGGTTGGGAGGACCTGGGTGCGGTGGATGCGGCGATGTTCCGCATCCAGAAGATCGACTTCGCGCTCAGCCGTTTGGAGGGCAGCCCTCGCCCCGATGTCTTCGTCTGGGTCGGGCGTGCCAACGCGGACGTCGATGTGGCGCTCGGCATCCTGCTCGATGCTCTCGGCATCGGTGAGGAAGCGCTCACCTTCCGCGGCGACATCGAAACCGGCTTCGTTGATCTGCGGAGCGAACCCCAGGCCTGAGACCTGAACTTACGCTGCTTTCCCGATGGGGCGTCCGCCCCATCGGATGCCTTTCTCGCTGCGGATGCGAGCGCGTTCGCGGCGCTGGGCGGCGAGGAGGTCGGGGTGGCGGGCGTTGGTGTTGCGCCAGCGCAGGTAGGCGTGCAGGGCCCGGGTCTGAACCGTGTGGTTGCGGTGGTGGGAGTTGGCGACGGTGAACTGCCGCAGCGGCCCGAAGTGGGCCTCAATCGGATTGGCCCAGGACGCGTATGTCGGCGTGAAGCACAGTTCGACCCGGTTCTTCCTCGCCCAGCGCCTGATCTGCTCTCCCTTGTGCGCGGACAGGTTGTCCAGGATGACGTAGATCGGTGCGCCGTCAGGACGGGCCGCACGGATCGACCTCAGCGCGGCCAGGGTGTTGCCAGCGCCCTTCTTGCGGCGGTTGACGCCCCAGAGGGAGTCGTCGCCGACCGAGTAGCAGCCGTGGAAGTACCGCACGCCGTGGGTGCGGTGGTAGGTCGCGGGATGCCGCTCGGGGTGACCGGCGGGAGCCCAGCCGGGTCCACCGGTCGGCCGGATGCCGAGCGGCCCAAACTCGTCGAATGCGAACACACGGTCCGGGAAGCGGTCCAGGACGTGCTCGATGCGGTCAAGCTTGGCGTCGCGTTCGGGGTCTGGTGACTCCTTCCACGTCTTGGTGCGCTGAAAGGTGATGCCGCGACGGGCGAGCAGGCACCGTAACGCCTCGCGGCCGATCCGGATCACGCGGCCGTGGACTTTCCGCAGGTAGGCGGCGAGTTTCCGGATGGACCAGCGGGTGAAGGGCTGGCCAAGCTTGGTCGGGCGGGTGGTGGCCGTCTGGACAACGAAGTCCTCGTCGTCAGGACTGAGCAGGCGGGGACGGCCTCCCGCCCACTGAGGGTCCAGGCAGGCCAGGCCGATCTCGTTGAAGCGGTGGATCACGTCACGGACGGTGTCGTCGTCGGCCTGCACCAACTGGGCGATCACCGGGACCCGGTTCCCGCCGGCCGAGGCCAGCAGCATTATCGCGCGCCGGTAGCGCACCGAGCTGGTGCTGCCCCGGCGCACGATCTGCTGCAGCTTATGCCCCTCTTGGTCGGTCAACCTGCGCACACGGACAGGCTCGGCCACCACACCCCCTGCGATCGGATCGGACGTCACCGCACATCCAACCTCCGGAACCGTCGACCCGGCGAACCTTCCCGGTCAGAGCACT
>NZ_JBHVEE010000310.1:0-1751 GCF_042802415.1 Streptomyces sp. NPDC057486
TCGGTGAGAACAACAACGCCTCGAACTACGGAATGGTCTACAGCTCGAAGCTGATCTCCGGCCTGGTCGGCTCCGGTGTCGGCGCCCTCGTGGTCAATGCCTGGGGTTACGGCGGCGCCTTCGCCCTGGCGGGCGCCATCGGTCTCGGCTCTGCGGTACTCGCCTGCTTCCTCAAGGCGCCTGGCCGGCCGAGCACCAGGCGCATCGAACCCAATCCGCATCCGATCAGCCGGGAGATCTCCTGATATGACGGCGGAACCAGACGTGACGGGGACCGCGCCGGCCACCACGGCGGGCGCGGGCTTCCGCGAAATCACGGACGCTCGTGGCCGCGTCTACCGCATCGGAGAGACCGACCGGCAGATCCTCGGCCGGCCGCGCTGGACGATGGTGGCCCTCCCGTGGCTGGCCATGCTGGCCATCAGCGTCTTCGAGTACGCCTTCGGCGCGGCGGAGGACACCCTGTCCTCGGCACACCACTGGACCTCCTCCAACACCTTCTGGGTCCTGAGCGTCTGGATCTTCTTCCAGGCGGCGGTGTCCTTCCCGGCCGGAAAGCTCCGGGAGAAGGGCATTCTCACCAGCAGGGCAGCGATGCTCCTGGGTTCGGTCCTCTCACTCCTCGGCTTCGTCAGCCTGAGCCACGCACCCGACGTCGCGCTGGCCATGGTCGGCTTCGGCTTCCTCGGCGGGGTCGGCTCCGGGCTCATCTACTCGACCTGTGTGAACATGGTCGGCAAGTGGTATCCGGAGCGTCGCGGCGGCAAGACAGGATTCGTGAACGGAGCGTTCGCCTATGGCGCGGTGCCGTTCATCTTTCTCTTCTCGTACGGCTTCGACACCTCGAACTACCGGACCGTGCTCGACCTCGTCGGTTTCTACGTGCTGGTGCTGACGCTGGTGGCCGGGATGTTCTTCAAGGACCCCCCGAAGAACTGGTGGCCGGCCGGGGTCGACCCGCTGGGCCGCGGCGGGGACGCCCGTACGGCGCTCGCCCTGGCCAAGAACCCTCCCGCGGTACGACAGTTCACACCGGGCGAGGCCCTGCGCACCGGAGTCGTGCCGCTGATGTGGATCTGCATGCTGTGCTGCGCCGGGGTCTCGATCTTCGGGATCTCCTTCCAGGTGCCGTTCGCGAAGGAAATGGGCTTCGGTCCGCTCATCGCAGCGTCCTCGATGGGGCTCATGTCGGTGATCAACGGCACCGGGCGCGGCGTGGTCGGCTGGCTCTCGGACCGGCTCGGACGGCGGCGGACACTGACGTACGTCTGTCTCGTCCTGGCGGTCGCGCAGTTCGGCGTGCTGTGGGCAGGCGAGATGCGCAACCAGCCGCTGTTCCTCGTGTTCGCGTTCCTGTCCGGCTTCGCAGGCGGCGCGTTCTACCCACTGTTCGCCGCGCTGGTGCCGGACTACTTCGGTGAGAACAACAACGCGTCCAACTACGGGATGGTCTACAGCGCGAAGCTGGTCAGCGGGCTGTTCGGCGGTGGGATGGGCGCAGTCGTGGTGGCCTCGTGGGGGTACGTCGGCGCGTACACGACGGCGGGGATCGTCTCGCTGGTCGCAGCTGGGCTGTCATTGCTGCTGCGGCAGCCGGGCCTCGGGGCGGGGCGGCCGGTCCCGGTCTAGGGCGTGTGTCGGAAGTCCCGCCGTCCGCCCGAAGGATGGGCCCGGCGGCGTCCGGTGCGTGCGATCGCAAGGCGGAGGGTCGTCCTCGTACCGGACGTACTCGGACGACCCCGACAACGCAG
>NZ_JBHVEE010000311.1:0-1726 GCF_042802415.1 Streptomyces sp. NPDC057486
CGCAACTCGGCGGCCTGTTCCACGGACAGCTCCATACCAAGAGACCCTGCCACACAAGATCAAGTAATGCTGACGGAATCACAAGACACTAGCCGTGACCAATTTCGAGGCCCCGTGACCAGGTTCGACGCTGCGCCTGCCGAAAACCTCATCCGCGCAGGTCATGCGGCATGTTGGTACTCGTGGAGGATGCCGCCGAGCCGTTCACGTCTCCGCACGTCGAGGCGAGCGATCTGCTCCAGATCGCTGATCGGGACCGGCAACGGGTGCAGAGGGCGGGCGTTGTCGATGCCCTGATGGGGCCGATGGGAGTTGTAGAAGTCCTCGAACTCGCGTAGAGCGTGCAGCAGGTGCCGCTGATTCCAGATCAAGGTACGGTCCAGCAACTCGCGCCGACAGGTCTGCACCCACCCTTCCATGATCGAGTTCATGCGCGGCATCCGCACCCCGCTGGGCACCACCTCGATCCCACCTCGGCGAGAACCGCGTCGAACAGCGAGGGGAACTTCCCATCGCGGTCCCGGATCAGGAACCGTGCCCGGCGCCGGCGTCTTCGAGGTCCATGACGAGACTCTCCGCTGTCTGCGTCACCCAGGAGGCGCTCGGGTGCGCGGTGGCGCCGAGGATCCGGATCCGCCGGCTGGCATGCTCGATCACCGCGAACACGTACAGGCGCGCCCCGGACAGCGTGACCGTCTCCAGGAAGTCGCACGCCAGCAAGGCGTCGGCCTGGGAGCGCAGGAAATCCGCCCACGTGCTGAAGCGCGTTCCGGTGCCGGGTCGATCCCAGCCTCCTGGAGGATCTCCCAGACGGTGGAGGCGGCCACCTTGATCCCGAAAACGAAGAGTTCGCCATGGATGCGGCGATACCCCCCACCGGGATTCTCCCACGCAAGCCGCAACACCAAGAACCGGATACAGCGCACGGTCGGCGGCCTTCCGGAGCACTTCGGCCGGAAAGCGGCAGCGTGACGGCGTGCGACCAGATCGCGGTGCCGGCGCAGCACCGTATCCGGACGCACCAGCAACCTCACCCTGCGCAGCACCTCCGACGTGGGGCGGGCTGCCCTCTCTTCGCGCGGCAGTCGGCGTCCTCAAGGTCCATGACGAGGTTCCTCGCGGTCTGCGTCACCCACGTGGCGGTGGGGTGGGCGGTGGCGCCAAGGATCCGGATCCGACGGCTGGCGTGCTCGATCACCGCGAAGACATAGAGCCGCGCCCCGGACAGGGTGACCGCCTCCAGGAAGTCGCAGGCCAGCAGGGCGTCGGCCTGGGAGCGCAGGAAGTCTGCCGACGTGCTCGTAGCGCGCCCGGGTGCCGGGTCGATGCCGGCGTCCTTCAGGATTTCCCAGACGGTGGAGGCGGCCACTTTCACGCCCAGGACGAGGAGTTCACCGTGGATGCGGCGATATCCCCAACTGGGGTTCTCCCGCGCGAGCCGCAGCACCAGCAGCCGGATGGAGCGCACGGTCCGCGGCCTTCCCGAACGCTTCGGGCGGGAACGAGCCGCGTGGCGGCGCGCGACCAGATCCCGGTGCCAGCGGAGCACTGTGTCCGGTCGTACCAGTAGCCGCACCCGGCGCAGCACGTCCCGCGGCACCCGGTGCAGCTCGCAGCAGGTCCACGGCCCCCGCATCGACCACCTCATCGGCCAGGCCCCGCCCGAGGCATGGCAACGCCTGTCCTGCGGCAACGGCGCCAAGGGACCACGGCTCTACGACTGGGC
>NZ_JBHVEE010000312.1:0-1719 GCF_042802415.1 Streptomyces sp. NPDC057486
GGGGCCGTCGATTTTCTACGGGTTGCTTCCGAGCCTTCGGATCGTTGATGTGGTATGGGGCGTTTCGAAGAGTTGATCGGCCCGTTGCGGGCGAAGCTGGAGGCGGTGACGCCGCATCTGGACGAGCGTCAGCGTCGGCTCTTGTACGGAGCGGAGGCTCGGATACTCGGTCACGGCGGGATCACCGCCGTCGCGAAGGCGGCCGGAGTCTCCAAGGGCTGCGTCTCCCGCGGCCTGGCCGAGCTGGAGGAGGATCCCGCGCCGGACGGCCGGGTCCGCCGGGCCGGCGCGGGCCGTCCGGCCTCGGCCGAGAAGGACCCGGGGCTGCGGGCCGCACTGCTGGCCCTGGTCGAGGACAGTACCCAGGGTGACCCCATGCGGCCGTTGACGTGGACGACGAAGTCGTTGCGCCACCTGGCGGGTGAATTGGCCGCCCAGGGCCACACGGCGGGCCGGGACACCATCGCCGCGCTGCTCAAGCAGGCCGGGTTCAGCCTGCGCGCCAACGCGCGGGTCCTGGCGGGGAATTCACACCCGGACCGGGATGCCCAGTTCCGTCACCTCAACGACACGGTGGGCCGATTCCTGGCCTCCGGCGACCCGGTGATCAGCGTGGACACCAAGAAAAAGGAACAGATCGGACTGTTCGCGCAGGCCGGCAGGGAGTGGGTGCCGCCGGGCGCGCCGGTGAAGGTCCTCGACCACGACTTCCCCTCCCACGCGACCGGCACGGCGATCCCGTACGGCATCTACGACCTGGGACGCAATACCGGCTTCGTCGTGGTGGGCACCGACCACGACACCGCCGCGTTCGCGGTCGCAGCCCTGCGCCGCTGGTGGACGGAGGAAGGCCGGACGGCCTACCCCAACGCGCGCAGACTGCTGATCACCGCGGACGGCGGCGGCTCGAACAGCTCCCGCACCCGTGCCTGGAAAGCCAACCTCGCCACCCTGGCCACCGAGACGGGCCTGGAAATCAGCGTGTGCCACCTGCCACCGGGCACATCAAAATGGAACAAGGTCGAACACCGGCTGTTCTCCTTCATCTCCATGAACTGGCGCGCCCGCCCGCTGACCAGCTACGAAGTCGCCCTCAACCTGATCGCCTCCACCACGACCACAACCGGCCTGCGTGTCAGCGCCCGCCTGGACGAGGGCACCTATCCCACCGGGATCGAGATCGACGCCCAGCACCTCGCGGCACTGCGTATCGACCCCGACGACTTCCACGGCGAGTGGAACTACACCATCCCGCCGCAACCCGGCGTCCCGGCCGTGCCACTGCAGCCGCAAGGGCGCCGCGCTCATCCCCGCCAGGCCCACACCTTCGACGCGGCACTGGTAACCCACCCGGTACTGACCGGCCTCACCCGGCAAGCCCTCGACCAACTCGTCGCCGCCATCCGTGAGTTGATCGACCAACTCGCACCCGGCCAACGGCCCCACCACCGCAAACTCGCGGTCGAAAACATCATCTGGGCCTCCGTCCTGGACCAGCGCGAACTGCCCGCCTCGCTGATCGCCCACCTCTTCCGCGTCGGCGAGAACCAGATGCGCGCCCTCCTCCAGCAGACCCGCCCCCTGCTACAGCGACACGGCCACCACAGCGACCCGCTCCCGGTCCGTCTCATCGACCCCAGCGAACTCGCCCGCTACGTCATACACGCAACGACAACAGACGATTGACCCGACACGCACCAGTAATTTCTCGACGGATCC
>NZ_JBHVEE010000313.1:0-1714 GCF_042802415.1 Streptomyces sp. NPDC057486
CTCAGTGCGTTGTGGCAAACCGGATCTCGTTCGAGGTGTGCGGCAGCGGGGTGACCATCTGGATGGAGGTTCGGATGCGGCCGCGGGCATGAAAGAACGGGCCCCTTGGTAGTGAAGCGGTTACGACACCCAGCACGACCAAGGAAGCCCGTTGCCAGATCAGTTGAGCAGTATCTCTGTGCCTGCGTCCACCGCACTCACCCCTGGGTGTGACTGTTACGTGCACCGGTTCGGTTCGATCGCTCCCGGGCGGCGGGCAGGCTGCTATCCCAGTGACATGACGGATGCGGAGTGGGCCCAGGTCCGAGCCGCGATGCCGGTGCCGGCGTGGCTCCTGAAGCGGGGCGGGCGTCCGGAGGCGTACTGCCACCGCGAGATGCTTGACGCGGTGCGCTACCTCGTCGACAACGGCGTGAAGTGGATGGCTTTGCCGGTCGATTTCCCGTACTGGCGGGCGGTGTACGACTTCTTCCGCCGCTGGCGGTCCTACGATTACGTGCGTGAGCTGCATGAACGCCTGCGCCGCGCGGCGAGGGAGCGTTCAGGCCGCAACGCCGAGCCCAGTGCGGGGATCATCGACAGTCAGTCGGTGGACGCCTCCGAGACCGTCGGTGAGGACAGTCGGGGATACGACGGCGGTAAATCACGTGACGGGCGCAAGCGTCACATCCTGACCGACACCGAGGGCCTGCTCCTGGAGGTCACCGTGACCACGGCTGATGTGCATGACTCCAAGGCCGCTCCCGCGCTGCTGGAGGAATTCATGGACGAGCCGGGCCGGCTGCTGAAACTGGTGTGGGTCGATAGTGCCTACCAGGGTCCGGCGCTGGCGAAGGCGTTCGCTCGCAACGGAGTCCGGATCGAGGTCGTGCGCCGATCCGACGGACAACGCGGATTTGTCGTACTGGCCCGCAGGTGGGTGGTGGAGCGAACGCTGAGCTGGCTCTCCCGCTCACGCCGCCTCAACCGCGACCACGAACGCCGCCCCGATCACCACCAGCAGATGGTGTGGTGGGCAGCCACGATCAGGCTGTCGCGCCAGATGGCCGGCGATGCCCCGCGCTGGCCGGAGAAGCGTCCCGACCGACGGCCCCGGACACGAGCGTGAACCGTCCGTCCTTCTCCCGCACCAGCCAGCCCCGCTTCTCCAGCGCGTAGGCACGGTGACGGATCTTCTCCACCTCGTTCTTGATCCCCGCATCCCGGCCCACCATGCGCGTCAACTCCACCCCGCTCACCGGCCCCGACGCGGCCACCACCGCGGCGAACACCTCCCGATACACGCCACTGAGCACCTCCTCACCCACGCCCGACCGCCACACCGGCGGCCGCTCGGCATACCCCGCGCCGGAGCCGCCCGATCCCCCAGCGGCAGTCACCTCACCACCAGACGGCACAGAAACCGTCGTATTCACCGCGCTCTCCTCAGCCAGCACCAACACGAGTTCCTCACGCCCTACGCGGGCTCGCTCGACTCGCTCCCGCGCGGCATTCACCTCCACCTGAGCCTGCTCCAGGACCTCCGTCCAGGACTCCAGCTCCCGCCTCGCCCGCGCCTCACGCCGTTCCATCAAACCCAGCACCGACGGCATCGCACCCTCCTCGATCATCAACAAGCCGTCTCCTGCCTGCCCCTACCCCTCCACGATCACGCCCCGCACACGAAGAAGCCCCTGCTCATCGAACAGGGACTCCCTTTGCCACAACGCACTCA
>NZ_JBHVEE010000314.1:0-1700 GCF_042802415.1 Streptomyces sp. NPDC057486
TCCGCGAGGGCGCGAGGCGGATGTTGGCCGCCGCCCTGGAGGCGGAAGTCAACGCTTACATAGCCGAGTTGGCCGGTGAGCGGGACGAGAGCGGTTACCGACTGGTCGTGCGCAACGGCCATCACCAGCCGCGGAAGGTCACCACCTCCGCCGGAGTCATCGAGGTGACAGCCCCGCGCGTGAACGACAAGCGCATCGACGAGGCCACGGGCGAACGCAAGCGGTTCTCCTCGGCGATCCTGCCACCCTGGGCACGGAAGTCCCCGAAGATCAGCGAGGTGCTGCCGCTGCTCTACCTGCACGGCCTGTCCTCCGGCGACTTCGTACCCGCGCTCGAGCAGTTCCTCGGCTCCTCGGCCGGCCTCTCACCCGCCACCGTGACTCGGCTGACCGTCCAATGGCAGGCCGACCACAGGGCGTTCATGGACCGCGACCTGTCCGCCACCGACTACGTGTACGTCTGGGCCGACGGCGTCCACCTGCGCATCCGCCTGGAGGAGGCGAAAGCCGCGGTCCTGGTGGTGATGGGCGTGCGGGCCGACGGCACGAAGGAACTGATCGCGATGACCGACGGATACCGCGAGTCGTCCGAGGCATGGGCCGGGCTGCTGCGGGACTGCGCCCGCCGGGGCATGCGGGCCCCGGTCCTGGCCGTCGGCGACGGCGCGCTCGGCTTCTGGAACGCGCTGAACGAGGTGTTCCCCGACACCCGCCATCAAAGGTGCTGGGTTCACAAAACGGCCAACGTTTTGGACGCGCTACCAAAGTCGGCCCAGCCCGCGGCCAAGCGCGCGATCCAGGAGATCTACAACGCCGAGGACAAGGAGCACGCGACCAGGGCCGTCCGCGACTTCGAGCGCGCCTACCAGGCGAAATACCCCAAGGTCGTCAAGCGGATCACGGACGACGAGGACGAACTCCTGGCGTTCTTCGACTTCCCCGCCGAGCACTGGATCCATCTGCGCACCACAAATCCGATCGAGTCGACCTTCGCCACGGTCCGGCTACGGACGAAGGTCACCAAGGGCGCCGGCAGCCGGGGAGCCGCTCTCGCCATGGTCTTCAAGCTGATCGAATCCGCGCAGGCACGCTGGCGCGCGGTCAACGCACCCCATCTCGTTGCGCTGGTGCGGGCCGGCGCCCGTTTTGAACGCGGCCACCTGGTCGAGCGCCCCGAGGAGGCCGCCGCGTGAATGGCCCCAACGGTGCCGATGACCGTTCCGCCGGGGACGAGCACCAGCGATTCGCCCGCTACCTGCACGAGCTGGCCGTCGTCCGTGACGAAGACGAAGCCGAACTGGTGACCAGCATCTTGCGCGACTCGGACACGACGATGGCGCAGTCGGCCATCCTCCGCCACCTCGACCGTCATGCGGCGCAGCTGCTGACCGGCGAGGGGTTCACCGCCTGGGCCCGCACGATGGCCGAGATCAGCACGGAGCGGGAGTTCCTCGCCCGCCGACTGCGCGAATGGACCCTGCTGCGGTCAATCACCGTGGGCGAGCCGTGGGGCCCGGAGGAAGTCACCACCGGTTCCGACTGGTTCCAGCGCAAGGCCGTCGAGACCCTGCCCTCACCCGCCGTCCTCACCCTGCTCGCCGAAGCCGGAAGAACCCGACGCGTCCGCGCTGACGCCAGTCGCCGACTACGTCAGCGACACCACCGCGACTGACTTGATCCACAGGTCTTGACTATTCCTC
>NZ_JBHVEE010000315.1:0-1686 GCF_042802415.1 Streptomyces sp. NPDC057486
AGCCTTGATCCACCGATTGACGGGCGGTCTGTGGATAGCGAGACGAAGAGAGGTGCCTGCTGACCTGCGATGATGGGAGTTCTGACGCTTCCAGCACGCACAATCAGCAAGGCACCTCGTAGATGCAAGTTTCCCATACTCCGGCAGCGGTCTCCGCTGCGTTCGATGACCCGAACCTGATCGCGCATGCCGGGCTGCTGCCGGTGATGCGGCTGGCCGAACGGTGCGGGCTGTCGCGGCTGGTGGCCGAGAAGGTGAAGCTGACCGGCGCGAAGAACGGGGCGGGGGCTGCGGCGGACGCCAAGGTCACCAGCATTGTGGGCGGCATGGCCGCGGGCGCGGACAGCATCGACGACCTTCACGTCCTGCGGCACGGAGCGATGCCGGCCGTGTTCGCAGGTGCCCGTGCCCCGTCCACGCTGGGCACCTTCCTCCGCGCGTTCACCCACGGTCACGCCCTCCAACTCCACGCTGTCCACCGCAGATTCCTGGCCGCACTGGCCGCGCACACCCCCTTGCTGCCGGGCTCGGACGAGATGGCGTTCATCGATGTCGACTCCACCCACAAGCGGGTCTACGGCCGGGCGAAACAGGGCGCCGAGTACGGCCGGTTCAAGGGCATCCGCACCCTGCACCCCCTCCTCGCCACGGTCTGCACCCCACAATCGAGGCCGGTGATCGCCGGCGTGCGGATGCGCCGCGGCAAGGCAGCAGACTCCCGAGGCGCCCCGAAATTCGTGGCCGAGGCCCTGGCCACCGCCCGCGAGGCCGGCTGCACCGGAACCCGTATCCTGCGGGCCGACTCGCAGTTCTACAACGCCGGGGTGATCGCCGCCTGCCGCCGGGCCGGAGCCCACTTCTCGATCACCACCGGGATGAACCCCTCCATCAAACGAGCCGTCCACAGTATTCCCGAGGATGCCTGGCAGCAGATCAGTTACCCGACCGCGGTGCCCGACCCCGAGACCGGTGAACTCATCTCGGACGCCGAAGTCGCCGAGATGCCCCAGTACACCGCGTTCGCGAGCCGAAAGAAGGCGGAGCGGGTCACCGCCCGGCTGATCGTGCGCCGGGTCCGTGACCTGGCCATACCCGCCGTCGTGGGCGCGCAGGGCGAGCTGTTTCCCGTCTGGCGCTACCACCCCTTCTTCACCGACCAGCCTGCCGCAACGCTGCGGGCCGAGCGGGAACACCGCCACCACGCCGTGGTCGAGCAGGTCATCGCGGACAGCAAAGCCGGCGCTCTGGCGCACCTGCCCTCCGGGCACTTCCACGCCAACGCGGCCTGGCTGACCCTGTGGGCGATGACCTACAACCTGCTGCGGGCCGCCGGTTCCCTGACCTCCGCGTTCCACGCCAAAGCCACCACCGCCACTCTCCGCACCCACCTGGTCCAGGTTCCGGCCCGGATCGCCCGCTCCGCACGACGCATCACCCTGCACCTGCCGCACAACTGGCCCTGGCAACACGCCTGGACACACCTCTTCGACACCGTCCACGGCCCACCCGGCTGACACGAAAAGCCCCTACCCGACCCGCCCGCCGCCAGGGCCCAACTGGAACCGAACCCGTGGAAAAGCTGGGCAGACCAGCGGCTACATCCTGGCCGTGCCCAACCGCCGACCTGAAACCGGCTCGAAACCGGTCGCAAGATCGCTCCCCAAACCACGTCGGTGGATCAAGGCT
>NZ_JBHVEE010000316.1:0-1679 GCF_042802415.1 Streptomyces sp. NPDC057486
CCTCGCCGTTTCGGTTGGGGCGATGAGGCGTCGCTGAGGGACAACTGCCGAGTGACCGACGCGATTTTGGTGCTCGGACATGGCGGAATCCCGGCGCGGTGGTCGGGTTCTCCGGAGTCCTTCGGGTCGTGGGAGGGCAGGGTGGTTGCCGGTCAGCTGGCCGGACGGGGCAGTGCGGCGAGACGGTGGAAGGCCGCGACCAGTTCGTTTCTCCAGGGCCAGGTCGCCGATATCCGCAAGCGCAGGCGTCGGCCGCCGCGGGTGAGGCGGGCAGCGACGTGCAGCAGCCGGTAGCGGAGCTTCTTCGGCTCGGCAGTGGCCAGCTCCCCGTCCAGCAGCAGGACGCGCGTCCAGGCCAGCAGGTCGATCGCTGTGAGGCTGAGTTCGAGCCAGACAGCGTTGACGCCGAAGCCGCGGGAGGGGAAGCGGCCGAAGCCGGTGGCCTTGCCGCACCGGATGTGGTCCTCGACGGTGGCATGCCCGCGGTGGCGGACCTCCAGGAACTGGGCGGAGCCACCACCGGAGTACGGGGTGTCGGTGAGGAACACCTGATGTCGCAGGCCCTCGTCCTGATCGAACAGGGACAGCTGGGCTCCGGGGTGCGGCCGCTCGCGGCGCACGATGATGCGGGTGCCGGCCGGGTAGCCGTCCAGATCAACCAGCCCGGTCAGCTCGGCAACCTCTGCGCCATCACGCAGCGTCCCGTCCTGGTCCAGGGCGGGATGCCAGAGGCGGTCGGGCACCGAGCGGATCGCGCGGCGGACGGGCTCGGTGATGGCGTATCCGACTGAGAAGAAGGTACGGATTCCTCGTTTCCGCAGGTCGCGGACGTGGGTGAGGAAGGCTTTCGCGGATCCGGCACTGTCGGCGCGGACCAGGATGTCGGTGCCGTGCCGGTGAGCGTCGGGGATCTGCGTGAGCGCCTGGTCGAGCACCGCAACGTGATCGGCGGCAGTGTTGGCTCCGGAGTTGCCGGGCCGCAGCCGTCCCGACACGGCCTCGCCGGTGTTCGCGAGGAAACACAGCAACGGATGGAAGCCGAAGCCGCCCTTATAGGTCGGGGCGGCTTGCTCTTTCTCGGAGTGGCAGGTGACCAGCGTGGCGTCGAGGTCCAGGACCAGGCCGGGAAGTTCTTGTCCGCCGGCCCGAGCGGCAGGTATCCCCTCGCCGGTCTCGGCGGCCTGCATCCAGGCGACTTCCCGGGCTGAAGCGCGAGCCGCTCGCAGCGAAGCGAGTGCAGCCTCGTCGGTGTCGGCGAGCAACCGCCAAGCCGTGGGTGTGGAGGCGACCGGGCCGAACACCTCGCCCTGGTCCCGCAGCACGGCCAGATCCGCGATCGCCTCACCGCCGTCGGCGAGCATCACCGCGAGATCGGTGGCGACCCGTCCCGGGTCGTGCCCAGTCCCGCGCGGCCGAAGCGGCCTGAGAGCGGCAGAGTACGCGGCGGTCAGACCAGTGGCATCGGCAAGATCCGCCAGCAACCGTGCCCCGGCATGCCCGACCACCCCCGAACCATCGGCACTGACATGGACCTTGGGACGCAACCCGATACCCTGCACGTAGAAAGTGCCCTCCGCCTGGACCGACAGAACCCCTCAGCAAGGTTCATCGTCCCAGGTCAGGAAGGCACTTTCGCGTTTCCGCCCCCAAGCCAGCCGTACTCAAGTGAAACGGCGAGG
>NZ_JBHVEE010000317.1:0-1677 GCF_042802415.1 Streptomyces sp. NPDC057486
CGGGTCGATGATCAGGTGAAGGTTCGTGGTTTTCGTATTGAGTTGGGTGAGGTCGAGGTTGCGCTGGTGGGGCATCCGTTGGTGCGTGGTGCTGCGGTGTTGGTGCAGGGGCAGGCGGCGTCGAGGCGGTTGGTGGCGTATGTCGTCTCGGACGGGCCGGTGGATTCGGGGGAGTTGCGGGCGTTTTTGGGTGAGCGTTTGCCGGGTCACATGGTGCCTGGGGTGTTCGTTCCGTTGGAGGCTCTGCCGTTGAGTCCGAACGGCAAGGTGGATCGTGGGGCGTTGGCTGCGTTGCCGTGGATGGATCATGCGGTGGACGGGCGGGAGTTCGTGGCGCCGCGGTCGGAGGTGGAGGAGCGGCTGGCGGGGATCTGGGAGTCGGTGCTGGGCACGGGCCGGCCGGTGGGGGTGCATGACGATTTCTTTTCGCTGGGTGGGGACTCGATTCTGAGTCTGCAGGTGATTTTCCGGGCGAAGCAGTGCGGGTTGTTCTTCACGGTGAAGCAGTTGTTCGAGTTCCAGACGATTGCTGAGCTGGCTTTGGTGGTGGAGCGGCAGGATGCTGCGTCGGTGCGGGCGGAGCAGGGTCTGGTGACGGGCGTTGTGGAGTTGACGCCTGTTCAGCGGTGGTTCTTCGAGCAGGAGTTCGTGGCTGCTCAGCATGTGAATCAGTCGGTGTTGACGGAGGTGGGGTCGGGTCTTTCGTCGGGGCAGTGGGAGCGGGTGGTGGGGTGTCTGCTGGAGCAGCATGACGGTCTGCGGACTCGTTTTGTGCGGGAGGGGGACGGGTGGCGGGCGGAGGTTGCCGGGGTGCCGGAGGTGGTGCCGTGGCAGGTGCACGATCTGTCGTCGTGTCCGTCGGGTGAGTGGGAGGAGCGGCTGCGGGAGATTGCCGGGCGGGTGCAGGCGGGTTTGAGTCTGTCGGATGGGCCGTTGTTCCGTGCTGTGTTGTTCACGGGTGTGCCGGGGCGGGCGGACCGGTTGTTGTTGGTGGCGCACCATCTGGTGGTCGATGTGGTGTCGTGGCGGATTCTTCTGGAGGATCTGCAGGTTCTGGTGGAGCTGGTGCGGCAGGGGCGGGAGCCGGTTTTGCCGGCGAAGTCGAGTTCGTGGCAGGAGTGGGCGGGCCGTCTGGGTCAGGAGGCGCTGAGTGCGTCGACGGTGGGGGAGGTTTCGTACTGGGGTGAGCAGGCGGGGTCGGTTGGTGAGCTGCCGTTGGACGGTCGGGGGGCCGGGGGGAATACGGTCGGTGGCAGTCGGGTGTTGCGGGCGGTGCTGGGTGCGGGGGAGACGCGGGCGCTGTTGCGGGATGTGCCGGCGGTGTTCAACTCGCGGGTCAATGATGTGTTGTTGACGGGTGTGGCTGCTGCGGTCGGTGCGTGGACCGGTGATGGTCATGTGCGGGTGGATGTCGAGGGGCATGGTCGTGAGGATCTCTTCGATGATCTTGATGTGTCCCGGACGACGGGTTGGTTCACGACGATTTCTCCGTTGCGGTTGCCGGTTCCTTCGGCCGGGGGTCTGGGCGAGGGGCTGAAGCGGGTCAAGGAGCTTTTGCGTGCTCGTCCTCGGCAGGGGATCGGTTACGGTCTCCTTGCTCATGGGCCGGTCGAAACCGCTCTGACCGGGACCGTGCCCGCGCAGATCAGCTTCAACTACCTCGGCCAGTTCGACGGG
>NZ_JBHVEE010000318.1:0-1665 GCF_042802415.1 Streptomyces sp. NPDC057486
CCGTCTCGCTGCGGTACCGCACGCCGCGCATCAGCTCACCGTCCGTGATGCCGGTCGCGACGAAGAACACGTTGTCGCCGCTGACCAGGTCGTCCGTGGACAGCACCCGGTCCAGGTCGTGCCCGGCGTCCAGCGCGCGCTGCCGCTCGGCCTCGTCCTTCGGCCAGAGCTTGCCCTGGATGACACCGCCGAGGCACTTTATGGCGCACGCCGAGATGATGCCCTCGGGGGTGCCGCCGATGCCCATCAGCAGATCGACGCCGGTGCCCTCGCGGGCGGCCATGATCGAGCCGGCGACATCGCCGTCGGTGATGAACTTGATGCGGGCGCCGGTCTCCCGGATCTCCTTGACGATGCCCTCGTGGCGCGGGCGGTCCAGGACGACGACAGTGACGTCCTCGGGGGCGGAGTTCTTCGCCTTCGCGACCCGGCGGATGTTCACCGCCACCGGGGCGTTGATGTCGACGAAGTCGGCGGCCTCGGGGCCGGTGACCAGCTTGTCCATGTAGAAGACCGCGGACGGGTCGAACATGGAGCCGCGGTCGGCGGCGGCCAGTACGGCGATGGCGTTCGGCATGCCCTTGGCATTCAGGGTCGTGCCGTCGATCGGGTCCACGGCGATGTCGACCTCGGCGCCGGTGCCGTCACCGACCCGCTCGCCGTTGAACAGCATGGGGGCTTCGTCCTTCTCGCCCTCACCGATGACGACGACGCCGTTCATCGAGACGGTCGAGACGAGGGTACGCATGGCCTTCACGGCGGCGCCGTCGGCGCCGATCTTGTCGCCGCGGCCGACCCAGCGCCCGGCGGCCATGGCGGCGGCCTCGGTGACCCGGACCAGCTCCAGGGCCAGGTTGCGGTCGGGGGCCTCCGGGGAGACCTCTAGCTGGGACGGCAGATGATGCTCGGACATCGGAGCGCACCTTTCTGTACGACGACGACCGGAAGAGGGTGCTCTGACTCTATCGCCAGGTCGATAAAATGAGCAGACCGGGTCACTTATGAGCGGCGGGATGGGGTGGGTGCCGCGTCCTC
Organism: Streptomyces sp. NPDC057486; assembly: GCF_042802415.1. NCBI lineage: Bacteria > Bacillati > Actinomycetota > Actinomycetes > Kitasatosporales > Streptomycetaceae > Streptomyces > Streptomyces sp. NPDC057486. The sequence goes on from NZ_JBHVEE010000318.1 coordinate 1,036, forward strand.
CTGCCCCTCGGTCGGCCCCGTCGGACGTGATGCGACCATGGACCCGTGGCAAGCAAGCGAGGCAAGCAGACAGCGCGGGACATGATCCTGTCGATGGCGGTGATCTCCGCCGTCGCGGGGGTCGTCTACATTTTCGTCCCGCACGACGACAAGGCCAACCCGGTCAAGGCGGTCGACTACCGCGTGGAGCTCGTGACGGCCAGGCGCGCGGCCCCGTATCCGGTCGCTGCTCCGGCCGGTCTGTCCGAGGACTGGAAGCCGACCTCGGTCAGTTATGAGCGCGAGGCGGGCAACGGCTGGCACCTGGGCTTCCTCGACCCGGACGGCAAGTACGTCGCGGTGGAGCAGTCGACGTCCCCGGCGGAGAAGTACGTGTCCGAGGTCAGCCGGGACGCGCGGAACACCGGGCGCACGCAGCAGGTCGCCGGTGAGACGTGGCAGCACTGGGAGGGCCCGAAGTACGACGCCCTCGTGCGCCACGACAAGGGCGCCACCACGGTCGTCACCGGATCGGCGTCGACGGAGCGGCTCGCGGAGATGGCCGCCGCGCTCAGGACGTCCTGAGCCGCGAGCCGGACGGCCCCGCGTGCGGGCGTACCGAGAAGGGCCCCGGAGCACATGCTCCGGGGC
>NZ_JBHVEE010000319.1:0-1641 GCF_042802415.1 Streptomyces sp. NPDC057486
GTCTCCTGCCTGCCCCTACCCCTCCACGATCACGCCCCGCACACGAAGAAGCCCCTGCTCATCGAACAGGGACTCCCTTTGCCACAACGCACTCAGCCTTGCTCTGGTCGTCGACGAATACCTGGGCGACGTAAATCTTCATGGTCCAGTCTCCGGTTGGTGCGGCTTGAGCCAGCGCGAGACGATCTGCTCAAGCGGTTGGGCATTGAGGTCGTGGAACTTGTAGCGGCCCTCGCGCCGCGTCGTCAGCAGTCCCGCGGCTTCCAGTACGGCGAGGTGCTGGCTGATCGCCTGGCGTGACAAACCCAGCCCATGCTTGCCGGAAAGCCGCGTGCAGATTTCGAAGAGAGTCTGGCCGTTCCGCCACGTCAGCTCATCGAGGATCGCGCGACGGGTCGGATCGGACAGCGCCTTGAACACATCATCTGGCACACCTCCACAATAGGCAAGTTTCTGCTTGCCTATCAAGTCGGACGGCTATCCTTGTCGATGGCGTCGTCGGTCCCTGTGGCACCCGATACGCTGTCCTCAAGGGGCCGTCACGGCCCGGCAAGGCCCGCATTCCCCCTGTTTGTGCAGGCCATTGCCTCCGGGGCCGAGCAGGCGTAATCCCCCGTCGCCTGCCTGGCCTCGGCGCCACCAGCACGAGTGCCCGCAAAAGCCGGGCCAGCCACTCAGATCAGACGGCTCGGCGGCCAGCCACAGCGCCGCCAAAGTCATCTGCGAGGACGACGGTTGCCGTGATGCGCGGCCGAACTGGGTAACAGCCGCGGCGGGGTGACGGGGCAGCCGCACCGGCGGCGTGACACAGTGGCCGGTTACCTCCAAGCGCTCCCGGACCGGAGTAGCTGGGCGCGACCCCCGGTGCGGTAGTCACGTCCCACCCCGGGGGTCGCGCTTCACCCCCTCGCCGTCCGAGCGGGGCTACAGGTCCTGGACAGCGAGCAACTCGCAAGCGTCGAACGTGGCCGCGCGGCGGGCACGCACCAGGCCGGAGCCCTCCGTGACGGCCCGGGCGTCAGGCGGCGCCGAAGTCGTGGGCCAGACCATCGCGCCACTCCACCCACCGCGGATGTCACGTCTGGACACGCGCGTCCGTGCTCGCCGCCCGGCTCCGGTCAGTGTTCCCGTGCGGGGAGCAGGGCGAGGTCGGTGTCGTGCATGATGCGGTTGACGGTGTCCGCCAGGATGCTGTCGGCGTCGATGACGGTCTCGATGCTGCCGGGCAGGAGGTCGAGCGGCCGGTACCACTCGCGCAGCTGGCTCTCGCCGACCTCGTCTGCGATCGGTTTGGTCGCATGCCTGGCCAAGGTCTCCGGGAATGGCACGTCCAGGTAGTAGCAGTGGGTGCGCCCGCGATGGTCGGCGCGCAGCTGCTGGAGCATCTGCCCGTAGCGGTCGGCGTACAGGATCCCTTCGACGACGACGTGGTAGCCGGCATCGAGCGCGTAGCGGGCCGTCAGGTCGATCAGGCCGATGTTCGCCGCTCCTGGCCGGTCCCGCTCGCGCAAAACGATCCGGCGCAGATTGTCCTGCCTCACAAGGGCCCTCGTGTTTCGCAGTGTTGAGTGATCATGTTCCGGCGGCGGCCCAGGCTGTGAGGACGGCCTGGATTTCTTCGGGTCTTGCCTGGTGGGGGTG
>NZ_JBHVEE010000320.1:0-1584 GCF_042802415.1 Streptomyces sp. NPDC057486
GCGGTGCCCGCGGTTGGTGTGCCCCCAGCGGGTGTGGGGGGGGGGGGCCCGTGGCCGCGGGGCCCCCCCCCCCCGCCCCACCACAGGTTGTATCGCCGCCGCGACAATCGCCAGAGCGAGTGTGAGCACGGCGGAGAATCGGTACCGCAGGGGTTCGAGCAGGCGTGATGGCAGAACAGGCACGAACCGTCCGGTGATCGCTGAGTGTGGAGAACTCCGTGATCACCGCGGTTCGTGCCTGCTCTTCATCCGGGGGTACCTTCTGACCGCCGGTGCGCGCCTACTGCTGGACGCTCTTAGAAGATGAGCCTCCAGCTGTCGATGTAGCCCGAGTCGCCGCGGTAAACGTCGCGGACCTGGAGCCGCCAGGTGCCGTTGGCGACCTGGCTGGAGGCGTCCACCGTGTAGGTTTCGAGCACGTTGTCGGCCGAGTCGGACAAGTTGCTCTTCTTCAGCGGGTACAGCGTCCCGTCGGGGGCGACCAGGTCGATGACGAGGTCACCGCGCCAGGTGTGCTTGATGTCCACGCCCACCTTGAGGTCGCTCGGCGCCTGGCCCGAGATCGTGGTGACGTCGATGTCCGAGAAGGCCGCGGGGCCCGCGGCGCCCATGTCCGGGATCGGCACGTCGGTGGTGTTCTCGACGATAGCCCTGGCGACGTGCCAGGTGAAGGTCGCCGTGTTGAGGCCGTGCATGGAGCCTCGGACGGTGACGGTGACGTTGCTGGTGCCCGGCGTGGTGGGGGTGCCGGAGATGACGCCGGTGGTGTGGTTGATGGTCAGGCCGGCGGGGAGGCCGCTGGCGAAGTAGGTGAGGGCGCCGGGGTTGAAGCCGGTGGCCTTGATCTGGAGGCTGGCAGCGGTGTCGACCGCGCTGGTCTGGGCGCCGGGTGTGGTCAGCAGGATGCCATCGATGACGCGGGGTCCGACGTTGATGGCGGCCCAGGCGTTGGCGGTGTTCATGTAGGTGTCGCTGCCCAGCCCGTACAGGTCGGCGGCGGCCTGGAGGGTGGCGGTGCGGGCGGCGGCGTAGTTGGTGGAGGAGGTCATGTAGGTGGTGAGGGCCTTGTACCAGATCTTGGCGGCGGCGTCCCGGCCGATTGCGGTGACCGGCAGGCCGTCGGAAGTCGGGGAGTCGTAGTCCACGCCGTTGACGGTCTTGACGCCGCTGCCCTCGGAGGCCAGGTAGAACCAGTGGTTGGCCGGGCCGGAGGAGTAGTGGACGTCGATGGAGCCGAGACCGGAGTACCAGGCGTCGGCGGACTTTCCGTCCTTGGAGGGCTTGTCCATGTAGCGCAGCGGGGTGCCGTTGCCGCGGATGTCGATCTTCTCGCCGACGAGGTAGTCGCCCTCGTCGGAGGCGTTGTCGGCCCAGAACTCCACGGCCGCGGCGAAGATGTCGGAGGTTGCCTCGTTGAGGCCGCCGGACTCGCCGCTGTAGATCAGGCCGGCGGTGTTGGAGGTGACGCCGTGGGTCATCTCGTGGGCGCCGACGTCGATGGAGGTGAGCGGCTTGGCGTTGCCCGCACCGTCGCCGTAGGTCATGCAGAAGCAGGAGTCGGACCAGAACGCGTTGACGTAGGCG
>NZ_JBHVEE010000321.1:0-1575 GCF_042802415.1 Streptomyces sp. NPDC057486
GCCAAGACCGCCCCGCACCCAAACCCACCCCGCTACAATCCCCACACCCAAGCCGTTGACCAGCAGTAATGGAAAAGTACGGCTGGAGTACTAGCGCTGTTGCCTGCTCTCGAGCCAAACGCTGACTTCACGTCGGAACTCCCGGTCTTCGTCCTTCCTGGCGAGCCGCTCCGACTCCCACTTCAACTCGCGCAGGACCCCTGGAGAACCGGCGGGATCGCGTACCGCGTACACGGCCGCACCCGTTTCGTACGTGTCGGCCAGGAGCCAGACGCTGTTGTCCAGGGCCAGCATGGCGAAGCCGGGGTGGCCGGCGCGGATGCCGAGGAACGTCGCCGCGCCGGCCCCCATGATGTCCCACCGTTCCAGCAGGCGGACCCGGTGCCAGACGTGCATCGTGCGTCGCCGGCGGTCTTCCTCGGCGGTCCAGGTTCCCCTGGGCAACATGAGGAGGAATTCGCGATTCTCGTCGATCAGGCCGGAGGACGTGGCGAGGTCGTACCAGGCCTTGTTGAGCCGCTCCACGAATCGCGAGTCCTTGTACTCGACCAGGCAGAACCCGAAAACCCGCTCTCGTTCGTACCCCAGGACATGCGGTATCGCCGAGCCGGGAACCGCGTCGGGTATCACCTCAAGCCCGGCTCGCAGCAGCGGTCCGATCACCTTGCGATACCTCTCCTGCCGACCCAACCCGTTACCCCCTACCCCATGCCCTGTTCGGCTGGATCGTGCCGCACTCAGCTATGGCCAAGATCGCCCGGACAAGTCCTAGCGATCGCGTCCAAGTCAAGGTCAACTCGCCGAGCTGGTCAGGACGCAGTTCGGATAATCGTTGTCCGGATCGCCGACGGCGACCCAGAGCTTCAGGACCTTGCCTTGCCTCAAGGCGGCGTAGGGGTCGGGCTCCCGCTCAAACGTTTCGGGGTAAGCGGCGTCGAAGCCCACGGGGTGAGCGGCGTCGAAGGAGACAGCGACGACGCTTTGCTTCTTGTTGGAGCCTTGGTCCCAGGTGCCTGTTCCGGTCCAGGTCAAACTGTCGTACCAGTCGACGGCGACGCAGACTTTATCGGCGATGAACGTCCCGTCCTGCTTCAGCGTGAGGGTGCCGCCGTCGGCATCGGTCCACGTGGTCGCAAGTTCGGCTGGTTTCAGAACGACCGGTTCGCCGTCGGGCGGCGGCATGACGGTGAATCTGCCGCAGGCCGTCAGGGCGAGGGCCATGGCGAGCGAGATCAGCGCAGTACGACGGTAACGCAACACACTCCACCCCTTGCGGGTTCTGCAGGCCGCGTGCGCGACCGGTGGACTCAAGAACCCACGCCGTACCCTGACACGGAGTTTGAACATGTTCAAGTCCCAGTCGTCGGCGGCCACTCCTCACGAGGCGCGAGGCGGTACGGCAGCGAAGTACCGCAAACCACAGCGGCCGATCCCGGCCGGGCGGCAAACAGTCCATGGGGAGCACCTTCACGAACCGCTCCTTAGCCTTGATCCACCGACGTGGTTTGGGGAGCGATCTTGCGACCGGTTTCGAGCCGGTTTCAGGTCGGCGGTTGGGCACGGCCAGGATGTAGC
>NZ_JBHVEE010000322.1:0-1574 GCF_042802415.1 Streptomyces sp. NPDC057486
TTTCCGCGCTCCCGCCAGCCTGGCGATCATCCTCTCCTCATCCGGCCCCGAAGCAGTCCGAGCCCGCAACAATCCCGGCACAACCCACCCCCAGCCGCTACCCCAACGAAGGCTTTATACCCACAACTTGAGGAACTCAGCAATAGGCGCGCCCTGGTCAGGGTGCGGACCTCGAACAGGTCGCAGGCCAGCAGCGCCTCGGCCTGGCCGCGCAGGAACTCGGCCCAGGTCGTACTCTGCGGCTCGGGCGCGGGCGGAATGCCATGCTCCTTGAGGATCTCCCAGACGGTGGATGCGGCGCCTTGATCCCGAGGGCCGCGAGTTCACCGTGGATCCTCCTATACCCCCACGGCGGGTTTTCCCTGGCCAGGCGCAGCACCAGGGCGCGGATCGACCGTACGGTGGGTGGTCGTCCTCGGCTATGTGGTCGGCTCGCCGCGGCGTGACGGCGCTTGAGTAGATTGCGGTGCCACCGCAGGATCGTGTCCGGCTGCAGACCAGCAACAGCAGGCGTCGCAGTTTGTCCGCCGACAGGCGGTGAAGGAGGCCGGCGAGTACGGCGCGGTCGGTGGCGGTGAAGGTGGGCCTGCCGACCTGGCGCTGCAGGACCAGCAGCTGATGACGAAGCGCGAGGATCTCGAGGTCCTTCTCGTGTCCGCTCATCGTCAGCAGGCGCAGGATCGCCAGGACGTTGGTCGCAGCGAGGTAGGCCAGACGCAGCAGCACGACAGTTCATGATGCCGTCCCGGCGCCGAGCGGGCGACCACTTCGCGATGATCGCCCCGAGCCGCGTAGATCAGCCATCAAGGCAGTGACCTCGATGGATGATTATTCGGCACCCGCAGCCCAGGTTCCCGATTTGGTCAGGTTCGTCAACTGCACGACATTGACTCTTCGTTACCTCTCAAATCACCTCTCGATCGAGAGATTGCATTCAGTATACTTACGACCGGCCGTACACCCGCATCGCGCCACCCGGAGGAGCCATGACAGTCCCGCACCCCGAACTGCTCGCGCACATGACCATCCATGCGCCCGACGGCATCGTCATCGTCGACAGCGAGGGGCTCATCCTGTTCTGGAACAGCGGCTCGGAGCGGATCTTCGGGTGGAAGGAGAGCGAGGTGCTCGGACAGAGTCTCGACCTGATCATCCCCGAACGGCACCGGCGCCCGCACTGGGACGGCTTCCACGCCGCGATGGCCAAGGGCTCCACCCGCTACGGCGCGAGCGACCTGCTGACCGTGCCCGCGCTCAAGGCCGACGGGTCGAGCCTGTCGATCGAGTTCAGCGTGTGCCTCCTGTCTGATCCGCAGGGCGGCGCCGGACATGTCGGCGCGGTCATCCGTGATGTCACCGCGCGCCGCGCCCAGGAGAAGGAGTTGCGCCGCCGCCTCGCCGACGCGAACGTTCGCGCCACGACCGTATGAAACGCGGGGCATCGCTAGGAGGGCAGGGAACCCCGGGTTCCCTGCCCTCCTAGGGCGCGTATCGAGTCGTGATCAATTTGAGGGATGTTCCTACGTGAGACGGTCCGGTCCGATAGACCGTCTTACGTGACGCGAGTGCAACTG
>NZ_JBHVEE010000323.1:0-1570 GCF_042802415.1 Streptomyces sp. NPDC057486
GAGCCCCCACCTTCCGCCCGGGGAAGGTGGGGGCTCCGTCGTGCGTGCCGGGCGTCGCGGGGCAGGCGGGACTTCCGACACACGCCCTAGATCTCGTAGACCGCGCCCGGAACTGCCAGCTCCGCCGGTCCGCGGTAGATCGTGCGGGCGTCGGCCAGGTTCCGGTCCGCGTCCGTCCACGGCGGGATGTGGGTGAGGACGAGCCGTCCCACCTTCGCGCGTGCGGCGATCTCGCCTGCTTCGCGGCCGTTGAGGTGGAGGTCCGGAATGTCTTCCTTGCCGTAGACGAACGATGCTTCACAGAGGAACAGGTCGGCGCCCTCCGCAAGTTCGTCCAGCGCCTCGCAGGCACCGGTGTCGCCGGAGTACACGAGGGTGCGGCCGCCGTGCTCGATGCGGATACCGAAGGCGTCGACGGGGTGGCAGACCTTCTCCGTGCGGACCGAGAAGGGGCCGATGTCGAACGAGCCGGGCTTCAGCGTGTGGAAGTCGAAGACCTCGCTCATGGACCGGTCGGACGGGGTGTCGGCGTGGGCGGTGGTCAGTCGCTGTTCGGTGCCGTCGGGGCCGTAGACCGGGATGGACGCGGGGCGTCCGCCGTCGTGCCGGTAGTAGCGGACGACGAAGTACGCGCACATGTCGATGCAGTGATCGGCATGGAGATGGCTGAGGAAGATGGCGTCGAGGTCGTAGAGACCGACGTGGCGCTGCAGCTCACCGAGGGCGCCGTTGCCCATGTCGAGGAGCAGCCTGAAGCCGTCGGCCTCTACGAGGTAGCTCGAACATGCCGAACCCGTGGACGGGAACGAGCCGGAGCAGCCGACGACGGTGAGCTTCATGGAGCGTGAACCTCCGAGACGTGGGAGCGGGGAGGGTTCGTGCGATTTGTTGAGCGTAAGGCGCGAAACACCTGGTCGCTCCTCCGAGGCCTGCCGTTGTGGGCGAACTCACCTGCTCTGTCACCGGTTCGATGGAAGCGGGTGCGGAGGGCGGGTGCGGAGAGCGGGCCGGCGGGGACGCCGGTACCGTCGGGGCATGGACATGTCCTGGTGGCCGGCTCTGGCCGTGGTCGTACTGCTCGCTCTCATTGCCGCGATCGCCGACGGGCGGGGGAGGCTCGGGCGGGGGCGTCAGCGCCCCGGTGGGCGTTCTGCGCGGCAGACGCGTCCGCCGGGCAGGCGGGAAGGTCCGCGGGGGCAGCCGGAGCGGGCGCCGCGGCCGGGTGAGATCTGGTGGGCTGAGGTTCCGTACGAGGACGGGCCCGGCGCGAAGGACCGGCCCTGTCTGGTGCTGTCGGTGCGGGGCGGTGCGGCGCTCGTCGCGAAGATCACCAGCAAGCATCACGAGGAGCGGCCCGGGGTGATCGCGCTGCCGCCGGGTTCGGTGGGGGATGCGCAGGGGCGGGCGAGTTTCCTGGAGACGGACGAGCTGCGGGATGTGGCGGTGCGGGGGTTCCGGCGTCGGGTGGGGACGGTGGACCCGGCGGTGTGGGAGCGGGTGCGCGGGATCGGGTGACGGTAGGAAAAAGTCCTCGGCCGCCGGACCGGCTGGAATTCCAGCGGGTCCGGCG
>NZ_JBHVEE010000324.1:0-1537 GCF_042802415.1 Streptomyces sp. NPDC057486
GTCTCTATGTCCTTCGTCAAGGACGTGGTGCGGGGTTTGAGGCTGTTTGGGGTGGTCATGCGGCTGGGGTGACGCTGGGGGTTCGGGGTTCGTAGAAGGTGCCGTCGCGGAGCATGGCGAAGAGGACGCTGATGCGTTGGCGGGCGAGTCGGAGGAGGGCTTGAGTGTGGGTCTTTCCGCGGGCTCTTTGCCGGTCGTAGTAGCTGCGGGAGGCCGGGTCGGCGTTCATGCAGGCGAAGGCGGAGAGGAACATGGCGCGTTTGAGCTGCCGGTTTCCGCCTCGTGGTGCGTGTTCGCCGTGGATCGAGGTCCCCGACGACCTGGTCGTGGGGGCGAGGCCAGCGTAGGAGGCGAGGTGGGCTGCGCTGGGAAAGCCGCTTCCGTCGCCGACGGTGACCAGCAGGACGGCGGCGGTCCTGACTCCGACTCCCGGCATCGAGGTCAGGACCGGGTGAAGAGGGTGGGCCTCCAGCAGGGTGCTGATCTGGGCTTCGAGTGCCCTGCGTTGTTCGTGGACAGCGGCGAGCGAGCGGGCCAGCGACGGGATGACCACGTCGAGGGTGCCGGTTCCCGGGACCACGACGGTCTGTTCGTCGAGGGCGTCGAAGACGTCGTCGATCAGCCGGGCGGCCATGCGTGGGGCCTTGGGACGGATGAGCTCGACGAGTCTGCGGCGGCCGGCTTTCCGCAGGGCGTTGGGGGATCCGTATCTCTCGAGGAGCCAGGTGACGGCGGGGTGGTCCAGCCGTGGGCCAAGGACGCGCTCGAGGCTGGGGTGGAACTGGGTGAGCAGGCCGCGTATCCGGTTGGAGGTGCGGGTGGCTTCCGCGGCGAGGTCCTGGTCGAAGCCGGTCAGGACGGTGAGCTCGGCGGTGATCTCGTCGGTCAGTTCCAGCGAGCGCAGGGTGTGGGGCATGGTGCGGGCGGCGTCCGCGATGACCGCGGCGTCCTTCGCGTCTGTTTTCGCCTCGCCCGGGTAGAGGTCGGCGATCCGGCGCATCGCGAGTCCGGGCAGGTAGGCGACTTGGCAGCCGGCGTCGCGTGCGACGGTCAGGGGCAGGGCGCCGATGGATGCGGGTTGGTCCACGATGACCAGGACGGTGCCGAACTTGGCCTTGAGCTTGTCGAAGACGGCTCGCAGCTTCGGTTCGCTGTTGGGCATCGGCTTGTCGAAGACCTTCTTCCCGGCCGGGGTGAGCCCGTGGCCGTGGTGGGCGGTCTTGCCAACATCCATCCCGAGGAAGACGCCCACGCCTTCGGTGTCTAACATTGCGCCCTTTCCAGGTGGTTGACCTTGCCGGTCTCGGCGGTGGCACCGTACTCGCGCATCCACGTTATGCAGACCTGCCGCCCACGAGCTGCCCGGCATTGCACCAGGCCGGACGGTGGCCGGGTCTCTCATCAGCGTCTCCGACGGCACCCCTCGGGCCCGGCGACACCACCCCCCAGGTCATCCGTTCGACAGAGGGGACACAGCCATACCGGGCCCGGAGGCCAGCGGCCCCATTGCAGGACCGCGAAAAACATAACGGGGGGG
>NZ_JBHVEE010000325.1:0-1528 GCF_042802415.1 Streptomyces sp. NPDC057486
GCCGGGATTCCGCCATGTCCGAGCACCAAAATCGCGTCGGTCACTCGGCAGTTGTCCCTCAGCGACGCCTCATCGCCCCAACCGAAACGGCGAGGTTAGCGATACATCTGTTACGTCATGGTGCTCGGGAACTCTCCGGGACCTGGCCGACGAGTGGCGGACTGCTGGACGGTGACGCGGCGTTCTGGGGGCGCCTGATGACTTTTCAGTGCGGCCTCCAGGTGAACTTGTCGCCACCCACCCACCGGACCACTTCCGGGTCGTCGAGGTCGTGGACCGTGATCCCTGCGGCAGCAGCGGTCAAGAGCACGTCCGTGATCGACTCCGCCGCTCTCACGACCTCTCCGTCGATCTCCACAAGGCGGAAGGGAGGGTCACCGGGCTGTACTCCCAGCACGGTAATCCTCGGCGTGGACGTACGGGGGCTCGCACTTTCGGTCATGCATGGATCGCTTCCACGCCACGGTCGTCAGTATGCCCGGCGGCAGTGTGGGCAGCGGGCTTCACGTGCTGGATACGGGTCCGGCGGCCGGCGCTCGACCTACCGTCCCGAGCAGGGCGGAACTTGATGTGGACTCACCCGGCAGGGACTACCCGACGGGGGCGGCGTCGACGAGAGCCCCCGGCGTCCGGGTGCTGCGCTCGCCTCGACTCGTCAACCCCGTCAAGGGGCGACGCGTAGTCGCCCCGGCCAAAAGTGGCGACGTGGGTCCGACGGAGGGCACCCCGGCCACGGCCACCGCGGAGGTGAATGACTGCCGACGCGAGAACGAACGTGCGGATATCGGGACGACCGATGGCGATGATTTCCTCGACGGTGACCGGCGAGCGATGCGTGCGCTGCCGCCTTCGTGCGGTGAAGCTGAGAACGTGAGTATCAGAAGCGTGCACCCGGTGAGTGCGGAGCAGATCTACGCAGCCCTCGTCGCCCTGGGGGCTGAACCAGTTCTGGATCCGGACGTGTGGCCCGAGGGCCCGCAGGCCGAGGACCGGCTGCGACTGCTGGGCGCCCTGCTGGCCAAGACAGAACTGGAAATCACCGCCTCGACCGGCGTGGGCAGGCAACCGCTGGAGGACGTCGCCGAAGCGCTGCTCGGATGGACGGAGCAGGCAGGACCCGACTCACAGGTCTCCTCCGTCGTGCTGGCGAACCGGTTGCAGCTCACCGCGGTGCAACTCACGGGGCCGGAGGAAGAGGGGCCTCCTCGCCGGGCGGCGTCCTGGGCGGCCGTCGTGGCAGCTACGGACGCACTCAGCGCCCGGCTCTTCTTCGAGCGCGGTGACATTCGAGCCACCCGACGAGCTCTCGACCGGACGGAGGCATCGGTCATCGCGATCCTGGAGGGCTTGCATGACCTCCGCGTGGCCATCGGTGATATCGAGGACTAAGGACTGTCCCGTAATCCCTGGCGGGCGCACGACGCCGGCTACGCCACCTCGCTGCGTTGTCGGAACGCCCGAATACGCCCAGTATGAGGACGCTCCTCCGCCTTGCGATGCACCGCATCCGACGCCGCGCGCTGATCCA
>NZ_JBHVEE010000326.1:0-1527 GCF_042802415.1 Streptomyces sp. NPDC057486
TTCGGTGAGCTGGGGGACGACCTGGAAGAGGTCGCCGACGATGCCGTAGTCGACGAGGTCGAAGATCGGGGCCTCGGCGTCCTTGTTGATCGCGACGATGGTCTTGGAGGTCTGCATGCCGGCCCGGTGCTGGATCGCGCCGGAGATACCGGAGGCGATGTAGAGCTGCGGGGAGACGGACTTGCCGGTCTGGCCGACCTGGCTGGAGTGCGGGTACCAGCCCGCGTCGACCGCGGCGCGCGAGGCACCCACGGCCGCGCCGAGGGAGTCGGCGAGCGCCTCGATGAGTCCGAAGTTCTCCGCACCGTTGACCCCGCGGCCGCCGGAGACCACGATCGCGGCCTCGGTCAGCTCCGGGCGCCCGGTCGACTCGCGCGGGGTGCGGGAGAGAACCTTCGTGCCGGTGGCCTGCGCGGAGAACGAGACCGCCAGGGTCTCGACCGCACCGGCGGCCGGGGCCGGCTCGACGGGCGCCGAGTTCGGCTTGACCGTGATGACCGGGACACCGCGCGAGACACGGGACCTGGTGGTGAACGACGCGGCGAACGCGGACTGGGTGGCGACCGGACCGAGCTCACCGGCCTCCAGGTCCACCGCGTCCGTGATGATCCCGGACCCGATCCGGACCGCGAGCCGGGCCGCGATCTCCTTGCCCTCCGCGGACGACGGCACCAGCACCGCGGCCGGGGACACCGCATCGAACGCGGCCTGCAACGCATCGACCTTCGGCACGACCAGATAATCGGCGAACTCCGGCGCCTCGGCGGTCAGGACCCTGACCGCACCGTGCTCGGCGAGCACCGCCGCGGTGCCGGCCGCACCACCGCCCAGCGCGACCGCGACCGGGTCACCGATCCGGCGGGCCAGCGTCAAAAGCTCCAGAGTGGGCTTGCGGACGGCACCGTCCACGTGGTCGACATAGACGAGAACTTCAGCCATGGGACTTCAATCTCCTGCGCAAACGAAGGTGGGAGGATGAGAGGGACGTACGGGGCCGAACAGGCCGACCGGTCAGATGAACTTCTGGCCCGCGAGGAACTCGGCCAGCTGCTTGCCGCCCTCGCCCTCGTCCTTGACGATCGTGCCCGCCGTGCGGGCCGGACGCTGCGCCGCGGAATCCACCACGGTCCACGCACCCGCCAGACCGACCTCGCCCGCCTCGATCTCCAGGTCCTCCAGGTCCAGGGACTGAACCGGCTTCTTCTTCGCCGCCATGATCCCCTTGAACGACGGATACCGGGCCTCACCGGACTGGTCCGTCACCGACACCACCGCCGGCAGCGACGCCTGCAGCTGCTCACTGGCACTGTCACCGTCCCGACGCCCGGTCACCGTGCCACCCTCGACCCTCACCTCGGACAACAGCGTGACCTGCGGAACACCCAGACGCTCCGCCAGCACCGCCGGCAGCACACCCATCGTGCCGTCCGTCGACGCCATACCGCAGATCACCAGGTCGTAACCCGTCTTCTCGACCGCCCTCGCCAGCACCAGCGACGTACCGATCACATCCGTACCGTGCAGACC
>NZ_JBHVEE010000327.1:0-1507 GCF_042802415.1 Streptomyces sp. NPDC057486
CTCGTGTTTCGCAGTGTTGAGTGATCATGTTCCGGCGGCGGCCCAGGCTGTGAGGACGGCCTGGATTTCTTCGGGTCTTGCCTGGTGGGGGTGTGGGTCGCGAAAACGGTGGGCGATGATGGTGCGGCGGAGTTTGGCGGTCATGTCCTCGAACGAGGGCTGGGTCTTGGTGGTGTACCAGCGGGCCCTGGCGCGGTGCTCCTCGGTGTCGGCGGGTTGGTGGCCGACCAGCGCGTACCAGGCGGTGACCACGGTGTAGGCGAGCAGGCCGAAGGGGACGGTGCGTTCGACCGCGAGGCGGGTGCGGTTGCGGGCCTCGCCGACGCCGAGGGTCTGTCGGGCGTCGTAGAAGGTGGTCTCGATCGTCCAGCGGGACGCGTAGCGTTCCACGATCTGTTCGGCTGGCGTGGTGAGGTCGGTGGTGACCAGGGCGGCGCCGTAGCCGCGGTCCAGGCTGGTGCCGGGGCCGCAGTTGCTGTCCCACACCAGCACGACCCGGACCGGTTGGGTGTGGAAGGAGCCGTACCACAGGCAGGTCCGCTCGGCGAGGAACACGGTGTCGGTGCGTCCGTAGCGGCGGACCTTGGTTCGGTGCCAGTCCAGCAGTTGGGAGAGGTCGGTGGGTGTGCCCAGGCGTGGGCCCCGGGTGCGCGGGCGTCCCTTCTTGCCCGTGCGCGGGGGCGGGAGTTCGTGCAGCACGGAGGTGACCTTCAGGCGGCTGGTCCAGGTGATCCGCGGGTCCAGGCCGCGCAGGTGCTCGCCGACGTAGGCGGCATCCCCGACGGTGTGCACGATGCGGTCGGGGAAGTGGGCGGCGAGCAGTTCGATCATCTCGCGGGCCAGGGCGATCTTCCCGGTGTGCCGGGGGCGCCACAGGCGGGCCAGGACCGGCAGGCACACCGGCCTGGTCAGGAACGGCACGGTTACCACGATCCCGGCGACGACCCAACAGTTGCCGAAGCCGGCCGGGCGCGGCCCCTTCGCGGCACCGTCGTGCTGCCAGGCAGCACCGAAGACCTTGCGGCCGGACCGCTTGAACAGGGTGTCGTCAACCGCGACCCGCAGCGGTGCACCGTCCGGGAGAAGGCGTGACACGACCAGCGTGGCCAGGGCCAGGCCGACGTCGTCGGCCGACCAGCGGGCGGTGGAGAACAGTCGGTGGCAACGGGCGTGGTGCCACACCTGCTCCAACCCCGTGCCCAGCAGCATCCCGCACACGGTGCGGCGGCGGGTCTGCGCGATCAGCCCGGTCAGCAGAACGCTGAACGTGCGGAACGTCGGAGCGGTGAAGCAGGAACGGCAGACAGCCAGGAAAGCGAACAAGGACGGCGGTATCGTGCCCACTGGAAGCATCGGCGGATCACTCTCAACAGGGTGAAACAGACACCGCCGATGCTTCTGTCTGTCCGTCACACCCCATGAGAGGTACGGCCTCTCACCACCCGATCGAGCGCATCATCACACACCAGTTCACCGACCCAGTGATCCAAAAAGTGCGAAACACGAG
>NZ_JBHVEE010000328.1:0-1499 GCF_042802415.1 Streptomyces sp. NPDC057486
GTCGTGGGAGGGCCCCCCGGCCACGGCGTGCAGGATGGTGTGGGACCGATGTCAGTGTCGGTCCCGCACCGGCCCGCGGACTACGTCGTCGGTTACTTCTTGACCTGAACCGCAGTCAGGATCGGGTCGCCGTCCTGGGCGTACTGGACGTTCTGGACCTTCTCCGAGTAGCCGGCGTTGACCTTGTAGTACCAGAGCGGGATGGTCGGCATGTAGTTGACCAGCTCCTTCTCGATCTCCTGGTACCCCTTGACCGACTCCTCGAGCGTGGCGGCGGAGTCCGCGGCCTTGATCTTGGCGTCGAGGCCCTTGTTCGAGAAGAAGCCGTTGTTGCCGGCCGCACCCGTACGGAACAGGTCGCTGATGAAGTTCGCGTTCACCGGGTAGTCGAGCACCCAGCCACCGCGGTAGAACGACTTGACCTGCTTGGCGTCACGGGCGTTCAGGTCGGCCTGGAAGTCGGCCTTCGAGTCGCCGGCGCACGCGACGCCGGTCGCCTGGGTGATGCTGTTGCAGACAGCCTCGACCCATTCCTTGTGGCCGCCGTCGGCGTTGAACTGGATGTAGATCTTGTTACCCGGAACACCGCCGCCCTCCTTGATGAGAGCCTTGGCCTTCGTCGGGTTGTACGTGGTGACGTCACCCGCGACGTTCGGCTGGTAGCCGAGAACACCCTTGGCGACCCAGCCCGTGGCCGGCTCGCGGGTGCCCTGGAGCACCGTCTTGGTGATGGTGGCGCGGTCGATCGCCATCGACAGGCCCTGGAGGACCTTCGGGTCGGTGTTCTTCCACTGCTTGGTGTACATGGCGACACCGAGCGTCTGGATCGCGGAGTACGCCTTGTCCACCGCACGGTCACCGAGGTCGGCGCGGTAGACCGGGAGGTCCTTCGGCGCGATCTGGCGCAGCACGTCGACGTTGCCGGACTTCAGGTCCTCGTAGGCGGTCTCGAGGGTGGTGTAGTTCTTGAAGATCACACCACCGTTCTTCGCCTTGTCGGGGCCCTGGTAGTCGTCGTAACGGACGACCTTGATCTGCTTCTTGTGGTCCCAGCTGACGAACTTGTACGCGCCGTTGCCGACCGGCTTCTCACCGGCGGCCTTCGGGTCCGCGTAGAAGGACTCGGGCAGCGGCGAGAAGACCGTGTAGCCGAGCTTGTACGCGAAGTACGGCAGCGGGTTGTTGAGCTCGATGGTGAAGGTGCTGTCGTCGACGACCTTCAGACCCGACATGGCGTCAGCCTTGGGCTTGGCCTTCTCGCCGTCGGGGTGCACGTCGGCGAAGCCCTTGATGTCGCCGAACCAGGACGCGTTGGTCTGGGCGTTCTTGATGTTCGCGGCCCAGTTCCACGCCTTGACGTAGGACTCGGCGGTGACCGGCGTTCCGTCGTGGAACTTCCAGTCCTTCTTGAGCTTGACCGTCCAGAGCTTGCTGTCCTTGGTGTCGACAGACTCCGCGTTGACCATCACGAGCTTGCCGGAGGGGTCGTAGTCGACCAG
>NZ_JBHVEE010000329.1:0-1416 GCF_042802415.1 Streptomyces sp. NPDC057486
GGCTCTCCTGTCGCTTCCGTGGGTGGTCAGTTCGTGAGTTGACGGCCTGGTAGCTGGGGTCGGTGGCCGCCGAGGCTGAGCATCGCGAGGGCGATGAGGGACCCGGGGTCCTTGAAGCCGAAGGCGATGCGGGTGATCAGTCGGATTTTGGTGTTCATGGACTCGACCAGGCCGTTGCTCAGCCCGTGCTCGGCGGCGGCGGTGATGGCGTCGAGGTGTTTGACGATGCTGCGTTGCAGCTCGACGAAGGCCGTTATCCGTGAGCGGCGGGCCCAGAGCACCCAGTCCCACAGCGCCTCGGCGGTGTCGGGGCCCTGTTTGAGGGCGGTGCGCAGACCTTCCTTGAGCAAGTACGCCCGGTGCAGTAGCGGGTGAGCCTTGGCGATGAAGAGCAGTTGGGCCCGCTGCCCGGCTGTGAGGTCCTCGGGGTTCTTCCACAGCGCGAAGCGGGCCTTCTTCAGGGACTTCGAGCCTCGGGTGGATCTGCCCTTGCCTCCGCGCTCGGCGTTCCACACCTGACGGCGCACGATGTCCAGGGCGTCGGTGGTCCACTGAACGACGTGAAACGGGTCCATCACCCGTACCGCCTGCGGGCAGCGCTCGGCGACCACCGTGGAGATCCAGTCGGCCGCGTCCGCGGACACGTGGGTGAGCTTCGCGGCGCGCTCGTTTCCCAGGGCGTCGAAGAACTTACACAGGGTGGCCTTGTCCCGGCCGGCCTCAGCCCAGACCAGGCGGCCGGAGTCGTGATCCACCACGACGGTCAGGTACTTGTGGCGCTTCTTGTAGCTGATCTCGTCAATACCGATCCGTCGTAGCCCGGCGAACAGGTCCACCGACTTCTCGACGTCCGCCCAGACCCGGGCGACGATGTTGCCCACCGTGCGCCAGCCGGTCCGCATGAGCTGGGTGACGGACGTCTTGGAACAGCAGGTCGCCAGCCAGGCCACCTGCGCGTCGAACGCCAGGGTATGTCCGGCGCCGTGCCTCGCCCAGGGAACCGAGGCGACCACTATGCCGTGCTCGGGGCAGGCGACCCGGGGCGCGTCGGCCTCGAGGAATGCCTGGATGACGCCCAGGTCCAGGGCCCGCCAGCGGCGGCGTCCCTCACCGGCGTCGTACTTCGCCGCCTTGCGCCGACACATCCCGCACCGCTGCCTGTGGCCCTTCGCCGGTCGGACATGCGCCACGATCACCAGCTCACCACCGACACCGCCCTCGGGATCGGCCTCCTCGGCCTCGACCTGCTCGATCAGCGTCTTTTCGACACCGAGCAACCGAACCCATATCCTCTTACTTTGCACGCCGTATCCAGGTTTATTCGTTTCGTACCTTCAGCAGTCGAAACGTACCCCGGGTACGGCGTGTTCTACGTATCAGCCCTGGTCAACGACCCACGGAAGCGACAGGAGAGCC
>NZ_JBHVEE010000330.1:0-1349 GCF_042802415.1 Streptomyces sp. NPDC057486
GGGACTTCCACCCGAAGAGTGGACACCGTTTCATCCTGTTATGCGGCGAGTTCGAGCGTACTCGATCGCTGCTCGTAGTCGACCGGGCTGAGCTGTCCGTTGGCGGAGTGCCGGCGCCAGGTGTTGTATCGGGCGAGCCAGCGGAAGACCGTCCGTCGGCAGATGTCCGCTCCGGCGAAGCGGCGGGCGCCCTTGAGGATCTCCCGTTTCAAGGAGGCGTGGAAGGACTCGCAGGCGGCGTTGTCCGCGCTCGTGCCGACCGCGCCCATGGACTGGGTGACACCCAACTCGGCGCAGAGATCGGTGAATTGACGCGACACGTACTGGGCTCCGTGATCGCTGTGGAAGATCGCGCCGGCCAGGCTGCCGCGGGTCGCGGCGGCCATGGTCAGTGCATCGGCGACCAGGTCGGTGCGCATGTGGTCGGCGATCGACCAGCCCACCACACGGCGGGAGAAACAGTCGATGACCGTGGCGAGATAGAGGAACTCGCCGTCCCCGACGGGGAGATACGTCACATCACCCATGTACTTCAGGTTCGCCTCCGGCGCGGTGAAGTCCCGTTTGAACAGGTCCGGGACCGGCGTCGCCGACGGCTCGGGCACAGTCGTGCGGACCTTCTTGCGCAGGTGCGTGCCGATGATGCGGAACTTGCGCATCACGCGGGCGACCTTCTTCTCGTTGATCTCCATGCCGTGCGTATCGCGGAGCTCGGCCGTGATGCGCGGAGCCCCGTACGCCCGGTCGGACTCGGCGTGGATGGTGGTGATTTTCTCGGCCAGGGCCTCGTCCTCGCGCTCCCGCGCGGCGCGGGCCTCACGGCCCTGGCTCCACTTGTAGTAGCTGGAGCGGTGGACGTCGAGGACCTGGCACAGCCGCTGGACCGGGTAGGTCTCGCGATGATCCTCGATGAACCGGCAGCGGCCTACCAGGTCATCTCCGAGGCGAAAAACTTTGTCGCCTTGCGCAGGATGTCCCGCTCAGTGGCGAGGGTGGCGTTCTCCTTGCGGGCGGCCTTCAGCTCGGCCTCCAGGGCCTGGACGCGGGCTTCGAGCTCCTCGCGGGTGGCCTCGGAGGCCGGGGTGGTGCTGGTCACGTTCTTCCTGGTCATGCCGGTGGTGCTGCCGCCGCGGACGCGGTCGGCGCGGATCCAGTTCCGCAGGGTCTCCGCATTGATCCCCAGGTCACGCGCGGTCTGCGCGATCGTGAGATCGGGGTCCGAGTGGAACAGGGCCACGGCATCGGCCTTGAACTCGGGCGAATAGACCTTCATCACCATAATCGGTCACCCTCTCCCGACCCCCACCGGGGTCGGCGTCAGAGTGTCCACCACTCAGGGGGAGGTCCCG
>NZ_JBHVEE010000331.1:0-1160 GCF_042802415.1 Streptomyces sp. NPDC057486
CTAGTGTCCTGCGCCAGTAGTTGATCGTTAGTAGTTGCGTGACTTCTGCTGCTGGTGCGTCAGTTCCTCGTCGGGGCCCGAAGCTGGAACCGTTGCTGCTGTGTGATGACGAGCGGGCGATGTTGGAGCGGTGGACGCGTCGGGCGACATCGGCCCAGGCGCTGGCCCTGCGGGCGCGGATTGTGCTGGCGTGTGCGGGGCCGGAGGCGCCGCCGATTGTCGCGGTCGCCCGGGATCTGGGGGTGGCCGCGGACACCGTCCGCAAGTGGCGGCGGCGCTTCCTTGCTGAGCGGCTGGACGGGCTGGCCGACGAGCCCCGGCCGGGCCGGCCGCCGACCATCAGCGTCGATCAGGTGGAAGCGGTGGTGGTCACCACGCTGGAACAGCTGCCGAAGAACGCCACCCACTGGTCGCGGACATCGATGGCCGAGCACAGCGGTCTGTCGAAGTCGACCGTGGGCCGGATCTGGCGGCGGTTCCAGCTCAAGCCGCATCTGGCGGACACCTTCAAGCTGTCGACCGACCCGCTGTTCGTGGAGAAGGTCTACGACGTCGTGGGCCTGTACTTCAACCCGCCCGAGGGGGCGGTGGTGCTCTCGGTGGACGAGAAGTCGCAGATCCAGGCCCTGGACCGGTCCCAGCCGGTGCTGCCGATGATGCCGGGCATGCCCGAGCGGCGCACCCACGACTACGTCCGAAACGGCCTGACCACCTTGTTCGCCGCGTTCGACGTCGCCACCGGGCAGGTCATCACCTCCTTGCACCGTCGGCACCGGGCCGTGGAGTTCAAGAAGTTCCTGATCCGGATCGACAAGGAGGTGCCCGCTCATCTGCAGGTCCACCTGATCGTGGACAACTACGGCACCCACAAGACCCCTGCGATCAAGGCCTGGCTGGCCAGACACCCGCGGTTCGAGCTGCACTTCACCCCGACCGGCTCGTCCTGGATCAACCAGGTCGAGCGGTGGTTCGGCTACCTGGCCCACCAGATGATCCGTCGTGGGGCGCACAAGAACATCCAGGCCCTGGAAGCCGATATCCGGGCATGGGTCAAGGACTGGAACGAGGACCCCAAGCCGTTCATCTGGACGAAGACCGCCGAGGAGATCCTCGAATCCCTCGCCCGCTTCTGCCGACGGATCTCTGGCGCAGGACACTAG
>NZ_JBHVEE010000332.1:0-1118 GCF_042802415.1 Streptomyces sp. NPDC057486
CTAGTGTCTTGTGATTCCGTCAGCATTACTTGATCTTGTGTGGCAGGGTCTCTTGGTATGGAGCTGTCCGTGGAACAGGCCGCCGAGTTGCGGGCGTTGGTGAACAGCAGGGACGTGCCTGCGGATATTGCCACGCGGGGCCGGATCGTGCTGTGGTCGGGCGAGGGGCGTCGGCGCAAGGACATTGCCGAGCTGCTCGGGGTGTCGCTGCCGACCGTGGACCGCTGGAAGGCTCGCTATGCCGAGCGGGGCCTGGCGGGGCTGGAAGGGGAGCGTCCGGGTGGCGCACGGGAACAGATACCGGCCCAGGTGCGGTCCCGGGTGATTGCGCTGACGCGTATGACGCCGCCGCACGGCACGGGGCTTTCGCACTGGTCCACCCGGGAGTTGGCGAAGTACCTGGAACGGACCGAGAACGTCACCGTGTCCTGGCACTACGTCGCGCGCGTCTGGCGGGAAGAACACTTGAAGCCCCACCGATCCGGCACCTTCAAGATTTCCAAAGACCCCGCGTTCGCGGAGAGGGTGGCCGATGTGATCGGCCTGTATCTGGCCCCGCCGGGCGGCGCGGTGGTCCTCTCGATTGATGAGAAGACGCAGATCCAGGCGCTGGACCGGACCCAGCCGGTACTGCCGGTCACCTTCGCGGCGAGCGAGAAGCGCACCGCCGACTACGTCAGGCATGGCACCACGAACCTGTTCGCCGCCCTGAACGTGAGCACCGGCGAGGTGCTCGGCGAGTGCAAGCCGACCCGGAACGGCAAGGACTTCCTGGCCTTCTTGAAGAAGGCGGTGAAACCGCACGCCGGGAAGGACATCCATGTCGTCCTGGACAACCTCTCGACACACACCACCCCGGAGGTCAAGGAGTGGCTGTCGAAGAACCCGCACGTCCACTTCCATTTCACTCCCGTCGGCTCCTCGTGGCTGAACCAGATTGAGATCTGGTTCGGAATCCTGACCCGGCAGTCCATCCGTCGCGGCACGTTCTCCAGCGTCAACGTCCTGATCAAACAGATCCGCGACTACATCAACTCCTGGAACACGACGGCGAAACCGTTCACGTGGACCGCGACCGCCGGCGAGGTCCTCGCGAAGGTCAGGCTCGTCGCGACCAA
>NZ_JBHVEE010000333.1:0-1105 GCF_042802415.1 Streptomyces sp. NPDC057486
GCTAGGGCGCGTATCGAGTCGTGATCAACGGGTGGTCCGGATGAGGTCTTTGACCCAGATCATCGATGCGCGCAGGTGAAGGCCGGCGAGGTAGCTGTCAGGGGTCTTGTCGTATCGGGTGGCGATGCCTCGCCACGCCTTGAGCTTGTTGATCAGGCGTTCGACGGTGTTCCGCTCCTTGTAGAGGTCGGCGTCGTGGCTGACAGGTCGGCCGCCTCTGGAGCCCTTCTTCTTCCGGTTGGCGACCTGGTCTTTCTTCTCCGGGATGACCGCCTTGATACGGCGTTTGCGCAGGTGAGCGCGGTTGCCGCGGGACGAGTAGGCCTTGTCCCCGGCGACCGCGTCCGGCCGGATGCGGGGGCGGCCGACGGGTCCGCGCACCCGCACCTTCTTCAGGACGGGGATGAATTGCGGGCTGTCCGCTGCCTGGCCCGCGGTCAGGATGAACGCCAGCGGGCGGCACTTGCGGTCGGCGGCGAGGTGGACCTTGCTGGTCTGCCCGCCCCTGGAGCGTCCGAGGAGGGCGGCCTTCAGGCGGAGTTTCCGACGACGCCGGATGCCTCTTCGCTCTTTCCGCACGGGATCGCTTTCGGCCTCTTGCCCGCTTTGTTCTTCGAGGCCGCCCCCTTTGACCTGGCCTTCTCCTCCTCGGTGGCGGCTTTCTCCAGGGCGGTGACGACGTCCTCGTCGAGGTGCATCCCGGCCGCGTCATGGTGGGCCCGGGCGGTAGTGGAGTCGATGCTGACCAGGGACAGGTCCACCTCACCGTGCTTCGCGGCTTCCGCGATCAGACCCTCCAGCAGGGCCTCGAAGACCCCGGCGTCACGCCACTGCCGGAAGCGGTTGTGGACGGTCGACCAGGCGCCGAACTCCGTCGGCATCTCCCGCCACTGCCCGCCCGTCTTGAATCGCCAGATCACGCCCTCGAACTGCTGCCGCAGCCGCTCGGGATACGGGCCGTACTCGCCGATCGGCAGGTACGGCTCGATGAACTCCCACTCCGGGTCGGTCAGTTGCACTCGCGTCACGTAAGACGGTCTATCGGACCGGACCGTCTCACGTAGGAACATCCCTCAAATTGATCACGACTCGATACGCGCCCTAG
>NZ_JBHVEE010000334.1:0-1083 GCF_042802415.1 Streptomyces sp. NPDC057486
GGTTGAGATCACTCGGTGGGGCGGAGGCTGCGGATCCAGATGAGGGAGCCGCGTAGGTGGAGCCCTGCGAGGTAGCTGGCGGAGGTCTTGTCGAAGCGGGTGGCGAGGCCGCGCCAGTCCTTGATCTTGTTGATGCAACGCTCCACGCTGTTGCGCTCCTTGTAAAGATCGACGTCGTGGCTGACGGGCCGTCCGCCCCGACGCCCCTTCTTCTTGCGGTTCGCAACCTGGTCCTTCTTCTCCGGGATGACGGCCTTGATGTTGCGTTTGCGCAGGTGAGCGCGGTTGGCGCGGGAAGAATATGCCTTGTCGCCGGCAACGGCGTCCGGGCGTGTGCGGGGACGGCCGACTGGGCCGCGGACCTTGATGCCGGCCAGGACGGCGGTGAACTGGGGGCTGTCGGCGCACTGTCCCGGGGTGAGGACGAAGGACAACGGGCGGCAGCGCCGGTCGGCAGAGAGGTGAACCTTTCCGGTCAGGCCGCCGCGCGAGCGTCCCAGCAGGGCCGCTTTCAGCCGGGCCCGTCGCCGTCGGCGCACTCGCCGACGCTCTTCACGTTCCGGGCTGACAGGTTCGGCGCCCGTCCCCGTCTGCCCTTTTCCTCCCTTGCGCGTGCCCCCTTTTCCTCCTCGGCCGCCTTCTCCAGCGCCGTGAGGACCTCGGCGTCCACGACCATGCCGGCGGCGTCGTGGTGGGCCCGGGCCACGGTGGAGTCCACGCTGACCAGGCTGAGGTCGACCTGTCCGCGCGCGGCGGCTTCAGTGATCACGCCGTCCATCAGAGCTTCGAAGACACCCAGGTCACGCCACTGCAGAAACCGGTGGTAGACCGTCGTCCAGGCGCCGTGGTCGTCGGGCATGTCCCGCCACGGGCTGCCGGTGCGGAACCGCCACACCACCCCTTCGAACTGCTGCCGCAGCCGCTTCGGGTACGGGCCGAACTCGCCTATCGGCAGGAACGGCTCGATCAACGCCCACTCGTCATCCGTCACTTCAGACCGCGTCACACCAGCCTTCTACCAGCACGGAAGGTGACACGGGGCAGAAACCCGAAAATCTAGATCTCAACCCGGAACAGGCCCTA
>NZ_JBHVEE010000335.1:0-1083 GCF_042802415.1 Streptomyces sp. NPDC057486
ACCCGTGCGTGAGCGCACTGCCGACGACCAGCATCAAGATCAAGACGCTACGGAGGGTGACTCATGCTCGAGTTACCCATTGCGTTGGGGGCGTGATGTCGCCGGTCCTCGCCAACCTCTTCCTCCACTATGCCTTCGACGCCTGGATGGCACGGAACTTCCCTGCCATCGGGTTCGAGCGGTACGTGGACGACGCGGTGGTTCACTGCGTCAGCGAACGCCAGGCACGCTTCGTGCTCACGGCGATCGAGAAGCGGATGGGCGAGGTCGGGCTGCAACTGCACCCGGAGAAGACGCGGATCGTGTACTGCCAGGACGACAACCGGCGTGCCTCGTACGAGCACACCGAGTTCACGTTCCTGGGATTCACCTTCTGCAGACGCTCTGCGGCACGCAAGGACGGCAGGATGTTCCTGTCTTTCACCCCCGCGATCAGCGGGGAAGCCATGCGCAGGATCAGTTCCGAGGTGCGGTCCTGGCGGCTGCACCACCGCACCAGCCTGACCGAAGCAAACCTCGCACGGGCCATTAATCCGATCATCCGCGGATGGATGGCGTACTACGGAGCCTTCCACAAGTCGGCGCTGTACCCCCTCCTGAAACGCATCAACGCCTACCTGATGCGATGGATGCGCAAGAAGTTCAAACGGCTCCGGGGGCGGAAGAAAGCCCAGAAGGCATGGGACCAGGCCGTCGCACGGCGGCCTCGGTTCTTCGCCCACTGGGTCTGGATCACTCACGTCCCCGGGGTCTGGTGACCAGAACGACAAGAGCCGTATGACGAGAGATCGTCACGTACGGATCTGTGAGGGCCGAGGGGTGAGACTCCCCTCGGCTACTCGGCCTCGGCCCCCCCGGTGGGCTGGTTGAATCGGCGGCATGCAGCTCTCGGACTCAGAGCGTCACAAGATGTCCCCCGTACATGTGGCCGTGCAGATGGACGACTTGGCGGAGCTGACACGTCTCCTGGACGCCGGGGCAGACCCGAACGAGTTCGATGGTTACAGCGGTTGGACTCCACTGCTCCGTGCCATCGATGGCGAGGCCGATGGAGCAGTGCAAACGGGCGAACCCCTGGAAGCG
>NZ_JBHVEE010000336.1:0-1040 GCF_042802415.1 Streptomyces sp. NPDC057486
GGATAGCGTCGCCGGTCTGCTTCTGCGTGCCGAAGATGCCGATCACGCCGAGCCCGCGACCCTCCTTGGAGATGGTCTGCATCATGCGCTGGTTGGATTCGATGACCTGCTTGTCCTTGCCGGTCAGGCCCTTGGTGTCGGCGTACTTGTGGCACTCGTCCATGAGCACCAGGACGAGCGGGTTGGTCTCGGTCGGGCCGTGCTTCCAGAACTTGTGCGTGCCGCGTTCTTCCACGAGGGCGGCCGGGCGGTCCTTGAGCAGGCGGACCAGCTCGGTCAAGCGCTGGTTGGCGGTCTCCGGGTTGTCGCCGACGACGAACATGGCCCGGCTGCCGACCTCTCCCCAGTCGCCGTATCGGGCGTCGGAGGTCTTGCCGTCGAAGATGGCGAACTGGACGTTGGCGCGGTTCGCGAGCGAGGCCATCCAGGCGAGCATGAGCATGGTCTTGCCGTAGCCGGGGAGGCCCGCGACCTTGATTCCGCTCAACTGCCGTAGCGGGATGGCGACTTGGCGCATCCAGGGGTTGTGTCCCATCGGGAGGACCCAGTCGTCTTCGGCGGGCCAGGTGTACGGCTGGTGGTCGTCGAGCGGGTTGCCGACGATGCCTCGGACCTCCACGAGTCCGGCCTTGAGTCGGCGGACTTCCACGGTCTGGCAGTCCCAGGCGTCCGCGAGCCAACCGCCGGCCTTTTCGACTTCCTCGACGCCGACCTTCGGGATGGTCTTGATGACGGCGCGGATTCCCCAGGGCTCCGGGAAGACGCGGATCTTCGGGACGACCGTGACGGGCTTGGCGGTCTTGCCCTGCCAGTCCTTGCGGCCCTTGGTGTTCTCGTCCACGCGGGCCAGGCCGACGTTCGGAGCGAGGCGACGCCAGCGGCGGGAGACGGCCCAGGCGTGGCGCATCCGGGCCCGCTGGAAGGGGGTCGCGCGGATGTACCGGTAGGTGGCGATGAAGAGGCGAGCCGCCCCCCAGGCCGCCAGCACCGCGAGGGCGATGACGGCGACCAGGGGAGCCAGGCTCTGGGAGTCAGTGGCG
>NZ_JBHVEE010000337.1:0-1032 GCF_042802415.1 Streptomyces sp. NPDC057486
ATCCAGGTCGGGTCGGTGGCGGTCGGTGGGGATGCGCCGGTGTCGGTGCAGTCGATGACCACGACCCGTACGTCGGACGTGGGTGCGACGTTGCAGCAGATCGCGGAGTTGACGGCGTCGGGCTGTCAGATCGTGCGGGTGGCGTGTCCGACGCAGGATGACGCGGATGCGTTGGCGACGATTGCCAGGAAGTCCCAGATTCCGGTGATTGCGGATATTCATTTTCAGCCGAAGTATGTGTTCGCGGCGATTGATGCGGGCTGTGCGGCGGTGCGGGTGAATCCGGGGAACATCAAGCAGTTCGACGACAAGGTCAAGGAGATCGCGCGGGCGGCGAGTGATGCGGGTACGCCGATCCGGATCGGTGTGAATGCGGGTTCGCTGGATGCGCGGTTGCTGAAGAAGTACGGGAAGGCGACTCCTGAGGCGTTGGTGGAGTCGGCGTTGTGGGAGGCGTCGCTCTTCGAGGAGCACGGTTTCCGGGACATCAAGATCTCGGTGAAGCACAACGATCCGGTGGTGATGGTCAATGCGTACCGTCAGTTGGCGGCTCAGTGTGATTACCCGTTGCACCTGGGGGTGACGGAGGCGGGGCCGGCGTTCCAGGGGACGATCAAGTCGGCGGTGGCGTTCGGTGCGTTGCTGAGTGAGGGGATCGGGGACACGATCCGGGTGTCGTTGTCGGCGCCGCCGGCCGAGGAGGTCAAGGTCGGTATCCAGATTCTGGAGTCGTTGAATCTGCGGCAGCGGCGGCTGGAGATCGTGTCGTGTCCGTCGTGCGGTCGGGCGCAGGTGGATGTGTACAAGCTGGCGGATCAGGTGTCGGCGGGTCTTGAGGGCATGGAGGTGCCGTTGCGGGTTGCCGTGATGGGCTGTGTCGTCAATGGTCCGGGTGAGGCCCGTGAGGCGGATCTGGGTGTGGCGTCCGGGAACGGCAAGGGGCAGATCTTCGTCAAGGGCGAGGTCATCAAGACGGTTCCCGAGTCGAAGATCGTCGAGACGCTCATCGAGGAAGCCCTGAAGATCGCCGAG
>NZ_JBHVEE010000338.1:0-1018 GCF_042802415.1 Streptomyces sp. NPDC057486
GAAGGTGCGGAGCGACACAGCGGGACATCAGGGCCACTTGTCCTCGGCTGACTCGACACCACCGAGATGTTCAAGAGGCCCTGCTGCTATGCACGACCGAGCCTTGATCGCCCGAACGAGTCCCGCTTGGACGACAGTTCGAGCAAGCCCCCTGCCTTCCGGTTTGGGAATCGCTTCTTAGAAGGCGCTCTGTGGCTGCGCCGCGTCCTCCTCTTGACCTGTGGCTCTTTCTCAGCTGAGCGGCTTGCCGGTAGAACTTCGACACGGATTCGACACGCAGTGTCCTGGTACCTCTGTACGGTGCCAACGACACACGCGCTAGGGACGAACTGTTGGGGGCGGGGCATGACGGCGTATCTGACTGAGGCTGATCCACGATGGGCTAAGCACTCTGGCGAAGCGGGGCACTACGGAGCCTCGGAATGGGGTCCGGAGGACTTGGAGCGCGCCGCGATGTTCTTGGCCGAACTCGCGCCGCAGGCCCGATGGGTGTTCCAGTACCTGCTGCGCAACCCTGGCCGGAGGATCCACTGCACGGAGCTGGTGGATAAGGCCCTGGGTGGGCCGAACGAGAGTGATCCGGCGCGGCGCGTGGCAGGGGTGCTGTCCGGGATGAGCAAGGGACACAGCAACAGTGAGCGGCGGCTTCCGTTCTACTGGTGGGAGGCTCCCGAGGGGAGCGCGGGCGCAACGTACGCAGTCCGCCCCTCGGTGGCAGCGGTGTTCCTGGCCGCTCAGCTCGGCGCTGCGTGATCTGCACAGCCGCAACTGATCACGGGCGGCCGTGACCTGCGGCCACGTACTGGATCAACGCTCTGACCTGCTGCCGAGCTGTCAGCACCTTGTCGACGTTGGTCACCATTGAGCGCCCTTCCACGGCCCGAGGACGGCCCGGAAGGGCGCTCGTTCGTGAGCACCGAATTAGAGCCTCCGGCAGTAGGGATCACTTGAGACGTCGGGTGGTCGGGCGGCCGTCCCAGCGGTATTGCGGTGTCGCCCGCCGGATGAGCATGCGGAG
>NZ_JBHVEE010000339.1:0-1001 GCF_042802415.1 Streptomyces sp. NPDC057486
GGTGGGCTCGTTGTTCCTGCGCCCGGGTGGCCGTCCTGGGCCGGGGAGGGAGGGTTTCGGTGCTCCGGCGGGGCAGGCGGCTTTCGGGCGGAGGTGCCGGAAATCGCGCCGGACCCGGGCGGGGGTGAGTCTGTCGGGCGGGGTCGGTTTCTCCCACGGCCTGCGGAGGTCGGCTGCCAGGGGGCGGGCGAGCCGGAGTTGGGTGAAGGCCGCGAGGATCAGCCAGGTCCACCGGTCGGCCGCTTCCGGGCTGCGGATCTTCGGGCTGGTCCAGCCCAGGGTCTGCTTGAAGAGGCGGAAGGTGTGCTCGATGTCGAAGCGCCGCAGGAATGCCTGCCAGAGCAGGTCGACCTTGCTTTCGGTGGTGTCGGTGCCCGACCACCACAGCCAGACCGGCTTCGGTGTCGCGCCGCTGGGCAGGTGCTCGACCTGCAGGCGGATCACGGTGCCCTCGATGACCGGCAGGGCGCCGAGCTGGGCGGTCCAGGCCGAGCGGTGGGTCAGTCTCGGGTGGAGCCGGTTCCAGGCCCGGGCGGTGGCGGTGCCGTAGAGGCGGGTCCCGGTCACCGTCTGCGTGTCGGGGGTGTTCCAGGTGGCCGGGTCACCGAAGACGAACTCGCCGCCGTGCCGGGGCGGGCGGCCTCGGACGCCGGGCTCGCGGGTCGGTGCCGCCCGGCGCAGGACTCGGTCCGAGCGCATCCGGCCCAGGACCTGCACCGGAAGATCCTTCAGCAAGAAGGCCAGGCGGGGCACGTCGTATCCGGCGTCGACCACGATCAGGATGTCCGGGTCGCCGTCCTTCCACTGGCCGGCCGCGATCAGTCGCTCGACGAGTTCACGCATCTGCCTGGCGGTGACGGTGGCGGCATCGTCTCCCGGGGCCAGACGCAGTGCGTCCAGCGGCGCGGTCCAGGAACTGCGCCCGGTCTCCAGCGCGCAGATCACCGAGTAGGGCCAGCCGGGAACGGGAATGTGCTGGTCCTTGCCCCGGCCGTAGGTGT